>NZ_CAWQOY010000171.1:0-107325 GCF_963896525.1 Nodularia sp. LEGE 04288 | reverse complement strand
GGGCAGGGGGGAATAAATTAGAATATCTTCATCCTTTCTCCTGGATGGGCGGGTTTATTAAGAATTTCGTCTGTCCACAGACTTACTGCTTCAACCCGCCCCTACCTACTCCCTACTTAAAAATATGGCAATTACTACTGGGCAATTAATTCAATGGAAACAACAGGGGCGGTCAATTGTAGCTTTGACTGCCTGGGATTATGCGATCGCTCAAATTCTGGACGCTGCTGGGATAGACTTAATCCTAGTGGGGGACTCAATGGCTGCTGTTTTAGGATACAAAACGACGCTACCAATTACCCTAGAAGAAATGCTGCATCATGCTAAAGCTGTGCGCCGTGGTGTAAAACAGGCTTTAGTTGTGGTTGATTTGCCATTTTTAACTTACCAAGAAAGTATCTCCCAAGCGATGCACTCAGCCGGTTTGGTGTTGAAGGAAACAGGCGCTCAAGCGGTGAAGTTAGAAGGTGGTTATCCGGCGATGCTGGAAACTATTGCTCGGTTGGTACAGGCGGGAATTCCGGTTATGGGTCATGTCGGCTTGACACCCCAATCTGTTCATCAACTGGGACTGCGACAACAGGGGAAAACTCAAGAAGCTGGGGAAAGAATTTTTAACGAAGCGATCGCACTCGAACAAGCCGGTGTATTCTCTATAGTGTTAGAGCATATCCCCGCAGATTTAGCAATGCAGATTACACAAAAATTGAGCATTCCCACCATTGGTATCGGTGCGGGAGTTCATTGTGATGGACAGGTGTTAGTTACCTCCGATGTCCTTGGTCTATCAGAGAAGCAGCCACCTTTTGCCAAAGTTTACACAAATCTGCGCGAGACAATTACCAAAGCTGTCCAAGATTATGCCTCAGAAGTGCGCGATGGGCAAAGCCCCCCCTCCGGGGATCGCCAATTTCCCTAACTGAATACTAGGAGTAGTTTTATGGTTCTACAAATTCACCCTACTCAGAAAACTCAAAAAGAATTAAATATTACTTGGGAAGCACTTCCCCCAGATTTTATTTTACCTGATGATCCAGTGGAAAATATTCAGCAACCGGCGATCGCATCAGCTTTGACAGATGCTTTAGGATCTGCACAACGCATCCAACCCCAGATGCTGATTGGCTCTAATTTTGGGCTTGTAGCCACAGTCAACAAAAAAATCGTTGTCAAAGCACCTGATTGGTTTTATGTGCCGCAAGTGCAGCCTGTAGCCCCAGGTGTAATTCGTCGTAGTTATACCCCCAATTTAGAAGGTGCGGCTGTGGCTGTGGTCATGGAATTTTTGTCAGACACGGAAAATGGCGAACTATCAATTCGTTCCACGCCACCCTACGGTAAACTGTATTTTTACGAGCATATTCTTAAAATTCCCACTTACGTCACCTACGACCCCTACGAAGTCATTCTAGAAGTACGGTGTTTAGAGAATGAAAAGTATACTTTGATGGCAACAGATGCCAATGGACGTTACTGGATTCCTGAGTTAGAATTATTTCTCGGAATTTGGCAGGGTGAAAGATTATGCCAAACTATGAATTGGCTGAGGTGGTGGGATAAAGAAGGCAATTTGCTGTTGTGGAGTAGTGAACAAGCCGAACAAGAACGCCAACGAGCGGAACAAGAACATCAACGTGCGGAAATGTTAGCAGCAAAGTTACGTGAGCTAGGTGTTGACCCTGAAGCGATCACTTAAAATATATAATTTATACAATACCTTTGCCAAAATAAGAGGTTACAACGATTTTGGCAAAACTGGCAAAATCACCCATACATAGGCATTTCGCTAAAAAGGTAGTTTTTCATCTCAAACCCTTATACTGCGGTTAATACGTTAAAAAACCTTTGTGGGAAACCTTGAAGGAATTTTTATGACCTATTGTTTTTGCCAAGCCTCAAAGAAATGGGAATTAATGGTTAATGCATAATCAACTCACCCTCGTAAATTGGCGAAGGTAGTAAGACGCGAAACATGGGGTGAAAAAGGAAAGCTTGACACTCCCCGCGATAAATCGACGGGGATTCTTGGTTCAACGAAACCACTTAACCTAGAGTCCTTGCGTTGTCTAAACCAGAGGTGGGATTCTCCCCAAGCGTTAATTCGGGTATGCCCTACCCTATTTGCATGAGTGCAAGTCCTGTTTGGTTTGAAACAATTTGTTTCAAAATGCTGATTCGTCTAGCCCCTATGAATCTTTTACCTACTGCTAGGAGGAAACTAGAACAATGCAGTAGAACCGCATAGATGAGGCAGTGCGGTCTTGGGGTCTCCCCAATTAGAGCAACTGCCGTTCAATTATCAAGGTTCAGGCTTTGTCTTTCGACAGCTAGGTTTTTTAAGTGGTTGATTACCTTTCCACCACAATCAGTATAGCAGCACCTTAGTACATTAATGAATTAAAAGCCGTCGTAGAACGACGGGGCTTTAAACCCAATTTTTCGGTAAGAAAATTACTGGACAACGCCGCAGAGGTAGGGTTAAACTTACGTGTGGATTAAGATTCAGACATCACACGCTTGTGTTATGTAAGGGCTGGATACTTGGATTCACTAATTAACGAATCGTACTTAGGGTGATAGTTTATGAGTCCTGAAGTTTTAGATACTTGCATCTCACAGCAAGTGAGTAGTGTTGTAGTTATTCAAGAGCCAGAAAGAATTTGTGATACAGATCATGGCTATGTTCGAGGCTGGGGTGTAACTGAAGAAACTGCCAAATCAAAGCACCTTAGTATGGCTCACGGCATAATTCCTCCAGGAGCAGGTGCAACCCCACACTACCATCCTTTTGAGACTGCGATATACATTATTACGGGAACGTGCAGAGTTTTGCTAAATGTTGAGAATGATACATTTGTAGATATCAAAGCAGGCGATTTCCTCTATATTCCAACTGGTGTCGTGCATTGTCCGGTTAATTGCGGGCAGGAAGTGATGGAATATATCGTTGCCCGAAGTTCGCCACAAGAAATTTGTCTTTATCCTGAGCAAAAATTCAGAAAATAAACTTTAGCTCATGATTTGATGCAGAGTTGGATTTCGCTTTAGGCTATAACGCTTGAATTGGCGTTACGTTTGGCTCAATTTATGGATTCAAGTCACACAAATACAACACCCATTTTTTTCTAATAGGATAGCTTGTATTAATTGCCTGATGAGGCTTCTAGCGATCGCCCTCTCGGAGAGTGACAGAAGAGGGATAAAAAGGCAGTATCAGCAATACCGTTACCATGTTATATGCACATATTTGATATTTTAACGGGAAAAGACGAGCATCCAGCCTTGTTAACACCCGATGAACTGACTCTGACATATCAGCAACTACGGGCGAATGTAGCTTCTCTCGTTGCACAGTTGCACAGCTTTGGCTTAGGTAAAGGCGATCGCATTGCCATTGCCATGACTAACGGTTCTTCAATGGCGTGTATATTTCTTGCAGCTAGTCTATGTGGAACTGCTGCCCCCCTCAATCCCAAATACAAACAAGAAGAATTTGCTTTTTACTACGAAGACCTCCAAGCCAAAGCATTAATTACCTTACCTGGGACACCAGAGGCGGCTATAACTGCCATTCATCCTGATATGCTACTCATCCAGGTAATAACAAACGCTGACGGTACATTGAGTTTGGAATTGAGTCAGGAAGTCACTCAGCCACAAAGAGAAAATTCTACCCCTGACCTTCCCCAAGATGATGATGTAGCGATGATTCTGCACACTAGTGGAACTACTAGCCGTCCCAAGCGTGTTCCCATTCGACACCGTAATCTCATCGCCTCTGCCCACAATATCATCGGTGTCTACAACCTTACTCCTAACGACACCAATTTATGTCTGATGCCACTATTTCACATTCACGGATTAGTGGGGTGTTTACTATCCACCTTGGCATCGGGAGGGACATTTATTTGTCCCACAGGGTTTAATGCCTTAGAATTTTGGAAACTGGTTGAGCGTTACAAACCCACTTGGTATTCTGCCGCACCGACCATACATCAAATGATATTAGCGCGAGCCAGTCGCAACGAAGATATTGTTAAATCCCATATCTTCCGGTTTATTCGTTCTAGTAGCGCACCGCTACCGCCAGTAATTATCGAACAAATGGAAGCAGTTCTCAACGTGCCAGTGGTAGAGTCATACAGCATGACAGAAGCTGCACATCAGATGACATCCAACCCCTTACCGCCCAAAATCCGCAAACCGGGAAGCGTTGGCTATGGACATGGTGTAGAAGTCGGGATTATGGATGAAGATGGAAACTTGCTTTCCCAAGGTAGCCTCGGTGAAGTAGTAGTAAAAGGAGCCAATGTTATCGATGGTTACGAGAATAACCCCCAAGCCAACGCCACCGCCTTTGTTAACGGCTGGTTTCGGACAGGTGATCAAGGTAAACTCGACCCAGACGGCTACCTTTACCTGACTGGTAGAATCAAAGAATTAATCAACAGAGGTGGGGAAAAAATTTCCCCCTTAGAAATAGATGATTTATTGCTGCGTCATCCTGCGGTAGCTGAAGCCTTAGCTTTTGCAGTTCCTCACAAAACCTTGGGAGAAGAAATTCATGCTGCGGTTGTACTCAAAAGTAATACAAGCGAACAGGAATTAAAATCCTACTGCTCCCAACACTTAGCAGAATTCAAAGTACCAAAGCAAATTCATATTCTCGAAGCATTACCCCGTGGCGCTACAGGGAAACTGCAACGGTTGAACATGGCCAAATTCCTAAAATTAGACACTGACAAATAGAAACACTCAAAAAGCTAACTTATTGACATACGCTCTCGCTCTCTTCCTTATTGCTCAGTGTTCTCTGCGCCTCTGTGGTTCGTTTATACATTTAATTGCGAAGAACCGCGCCGAATTTCAAACTAGATCCCCGACTTCTTCAAGAAGTCGGGGATCTGAACCTTTAAAAAATCCCTTAACAGCAAAAAGTCTATGAAAATCTGTATTGTCGGTGCGGGTGCGATCGGCGGTTATTTAGGAGCGAAACTAGCTCTAGCAGGTGAAGAAGTCACCTTAATTGCGCGTGGACAGCATCTCGAAGCAATTCAAAACCAGGGACTAGAGCTAATCATGTCCGATGGCTCAAGTCATGTAGTAAATCCATCTTTAGCCACCAGTGATATCAATCAAGCAGGAACTCAAGATGTGGTGATCCTGGCTGTAAAAGCTCAGAGTTTACCTGCGATCGCATCTGCTCTACCATCACTCTACAATCCTGATACAATCGTAGTCACTGCCCAAAATGGTATTCCTTGGTGGTACTTCCACAAGCATGGTGGAGAATATGAAGGACAACAAATTCACGCCGTTGACCCAGAAGGGATAATTGCCGCCAACATTGATGTAGATCGGGTAATTGGTTGTGTAGTGTATCCCGCCGTAGAACTACAATCACCAGGAGTAATTCGTCACATTGAAGGCGATCGCGTCAGCCTCGGAGAAATCGATAACACCAAAACCGAACGCATCCAAAAACTAGCTCAAACCTGCAAACAAGCCGGATTAAAAGCTCCAGTGCGGTCTAAAATTCGCACAGAAATCTGGATCAAATTATGGGGAAACTTAGCCTTTAATCCCATCAGTGCCTTAACTCGCGCCACTCTAGAGCAGATTTGCCAGTACCCCTTGACCCGTGAACTGGCAAGGCAAATGATGATGGAAGCCCAAACCATAGCTGAAAAACTGGGGATTGAATTCGGGATCAGTTTAGAACAGCGCCTCAATGGGGCTGAAAAAGTTGGCGCTCATAAAACTTCTATGCTCCAAGATATCGAAGCCGGTCGGGCTACAGAGGTAGAAGCCATCCTGGGATCTGTGATTGAACTCGGCAAACTCACCCACATCCCTACACCCTATATGGATACGGTCTATGCTAATGTCAAACTACTAGAAAAAACTTTACTGGTTTATTTATAAAAATATTAGGTTTTTCACCCTAGACATGGTTTATATTACCGTAGGGGTGGCACAAAATAACCACTCGTCTTCAGATACCAGGAGGCATCACCAGACTATCTCTGCAATTGATACTTTAAACCTTGAGCATAAAAGGTGAGTGAGGACGAGGTTGATATTCAAATGCCTAATTTTTGCTGAATTGCCACAGATAAAGACTAAACTAAAAAGTCTTGTGCAGCAAAACCTGTAACGTTAAAAGAAATGAAGTAATCATGTCCAAGGTTCTCGTCTCCGATCCGATTGACCAAGCTGGAATTGACATTCTGACCCAAGTTGCTACTGTAGATGTCAAAACAGGTCTCAAACCAGCAGAACTGATCGAAATTATTGGTGAATATGACGCGCTAATGATTCGCTCTGGTACGCGCGTTACACAAGAAATTATTGAAGCTGGGACTCAGTTAAAAATCATCGGTCGTGCCGGTGTGGGTGTGGATAATGTCGATGTTCCCGCAGCTACCCGCCGAGGAATTGTCGTTGTCAATTCTCCAGAAGGTAACACAATCGCCGCCGCTGAACACGCCCTGGCAATGATGTTATCTTTATCTCGTCACATCCCCGATGCTAACGCTTCCGTTAAAAGCGGTGAGTGGGATCGCAAAAGCTTTGTGGGCGCGGAAGTTTATAAAAAAACTCTCGGCGTTGTCGGCTTAGGTAAAATTGGTTCCCATGTGGCGACTGTAGCCAGAGCAATGGGGATGAAACTCCTAGCTTACGATCCCTTTATCTCCACAGAACGCGCCGAACAACTTGGCTGTCAGTTGGTAGATATGGATTTGCTGATGCAGCAAGCAGACTATATTACGCTGCACATCCCCAAAACACCAGAAACAACCCACTTAATTAACGCTAAAAGTCTGGCAAAAATGAAACCCACAGCCAGAATAATCAACTGCGCTCGTGGTGGAATCATTGATGAAGCTGCTTTAGCCGTAGCGATTAAACAAGGTCAAATTAAAGGTGCAGCCTTGGATGTGTTCGAGTCAGAACCACTGGGTGAATCTGATTTGCGATCGCTTGGTAAAGAAGTCATCCTTACCCCCCATTTAGGAGCCTCCACAACGGAAGCACAAGTCAATGTGGCTATTGATGTTGCTGAACAAATTCGCGATGTTCTCTTAGGACTAGCAGCCCGTTCCGCAGTGAATATCCCCGGATTTGGCCCCGATGTCCTAGAAGAACTCAAGCCTTATATGCAACTAGCCGAAACCCTCGGTAACTTGGTGGGACAGCTAGCTGGTGGACGGGTAGAATCACTGACTGTCCGACTACAAGGCGAACTAGCAACCAACAAGAGTCAGCCTTTGGTTGTGGCTTCCCTGAAAGGACTACTTTACCAAGCCCTCCGGGAACGGGTAAACTATGTCAACGCTACTATCGAAGCTAAAGAGCGTGGCATTCGGGTGATTGAAACCCGTGATGCTTCAGCTCGCGACTACGCTGGCTCGTTGCATTTGGAAGCGACAGGTACTTTAGGTACTCATTCGGTCACAGGGGCTTTATTGGGCGACAAAGAAATTCATCTCACCGATGTTGATGGTTTCCCCATTAATGTTCCACCCAGCAAATATATGCTGTTTACCTTGCACCGTGATATGCCAGGAATTATCGGCAAACTCGGTTCTCTACTGGGCAGTTTTAATGTCAATATTGCCAGTATGCAGGTAGGCCGGAAAATTGTCCGTGGTGATGCTGTGATGGCTCTGAGTATCGATGATCCCTTACCTGATGGCATTTTGACGGAAATTGTCAAAGTATCTGGAATTAGGGACGCATACACAGTAACTTTATAAACTGCTGCGTGACTGAATAAAAAGTGCTGAGTGAAGCAAAATGTGAGTAGTAACTCCATAGCTGTTAACTCATAACTCTGTTAGACTCAGCAATGGCTCACGCCCTGCTCCGCTAACAGCACTCAGCACTCAATATGGCAAACACTTGGTGGGAACTACAGATTTTATGTGATCCAGCGCTGGAAGAGACAGTATTTTGGCGACTGGAGGATTTTAGCAGCCGTGGTACAGCGAGTGAAAGTAAAGGTAATTTCTGTCTAGTCAAAGCTTACCTACCGAGATTTCAAGCACAGTTACTAGATTTGGCGGCGCTATCGCTGTGGTTGCGTCAAGATGCCCTTTGTATCGGATTGTCTATTCCTACCCTAAACTGGGAGTTAATCGATGAGGAAGATTGGGCTACTAGCTGGAAACAATACTGGAAACCTGAAGAAATCGGCGATCGCTTTTTAATTAATCCTGCCTGGCTACCCTTACCAGAAACAACAGAACGGTTAGTGATTCGTCTTGATCCTGGGGTAGCATTTGGTACGGGAAATCATGCCACAACTCAATTGTGTTTGGAATCGCTAGAAATGCGGTTAAGTCAAATACCTGCTTCTTTTGTGGGTAAGAGTGTTAAACAAGAGCCTCTGATCATTGCGGATATCGGCTGTGGTTCTGGTATACTTTCCATTGGAGCATTGCTATTGGGGGCTGAAAAAGTCTATGCAGTGGATACTGATCCCTTGGCGGTGCAATCAACCTTCAGCAATCGCGCCCTGAACGACATTAAGCCAGAACGCTTGGTATCAGCAGAAGGTAGTGTAGACATGATCCTCAAATTGGTGGATAAACCAGTCGATGGTATTGTCTGTAATATTTTGGCTGATGTCATTATTCAGTTGGTTCCAGAAATGAGTGCGATCGCTAAACCCAGTACTTGGGGAATTTTTAGCGGGATTTTACTCGAACAATCTCAAGCGGTTGGTGATGCGTTAGAAAAAAATGGTTGGATTGTTGCTACCCTGTGGAAAAAGAAAGAATGGTGTTGCTTGAATGTGCGACGTTCTTAACGCTATGCAGATCAGAAACAAATAGCACATACTAATTTGCATGAACTTTCTCAAAAAGAGATACAAGACGTGACTTTAGATTATTCATTGGCAGGGTATGATTACGCATTACCAACCGAACTTATTGCCCAAAATCCGGTATTTCCTAGAGATAGTTCGCGTTTATTAGTAGTGGATTCTCCCACCACAGGCCAAGAAACTGCACCTCTACACCAGATTTTTCGAGATTTACCAGAGTTATTACGTACTGGTGATTTATTGATCATCAATGATACAAAAGTGATTCCGGCGCGGCTGTATGGTCGTAAATCCACTGGTGCAGAAATCGAGGTTTTGCTCTTAGAAGAACGTCAATATAACTGTTGGTTAGCTTTAGTTAAACCAGGAAAACGCTTCAAACTAGGAACAGAAATAATTTTTGAATCGAGGGGATTAGGATTGAGGAATCAAACAGATTCTCAGCCACTCCCGACTCAATTAACAGCGACAGTTATGGAAACAGACGCAGCCACGGGAGGGCGTTTATTGCGTTTTGATGTGCCTGAAGGCAAAGCTTTGGTAGAACTGTTAGATCAATTCGGTGAAATACCCCTACCGCCTTATATCACGGCATCGACTGCTGCTGATGAACAATATCAAACAGTTTATGCACAACAGCCAGGAGCGATCGCTGCGCCGACGGCAGGATTACATTTTACCCCAGAGTTGCTGTCAAAGTTACGCGATCGCGGCATAAATCAAGCTTTGATCACATTACACGTTGGCGTAGGGACATTTCGCCCCGTAGAAATAGAAGAAGTCACCAGCCACCAGATGCATGAAGAATGGATTTCCGTTCCCCCCGCCACAGTCGAACAAATCCGCGCCACTAAAGCTGCTGGGGGTCGAATTATTGCCGTGGGGACAACAGCAGTCCGCGCCTTAGAAGGGGCAGCAAAATCTGGGGATTTACACCCATTTTGTGGGAAAACAGACTTATTCATCTATCCCGGTTATCAATGGCGGGTAGTAGATGGACTGATTACCAATTTTCATTTACCACGTTCTAGTTTGCTAATGCTGGTCAGTGCCTTGATTGGTAGACAACGTTTGATAAATATATACCAAGAAGCGATCGCCTCGAAATATCGCTTTTATTCCTTCGGTGATGCCATGCTCATTCTTCCAGAAGCTAGAGGATGACTGAGTTAGGAATTTTTAATTTTTAATTTTTAATTTTGGCTCTCGTTGTGGGTACTCTGAGTTATAGGAATATAAAAAACTACAAAAGTGCTATTTATGTATAAACAGCATACAATTCGTCAGTGGTTCTGCCCGGTGATCAATTGGCAGCAGCTGCATCTAGGACTTCTCTGTGCTACCTCTGTGTGTTTGGTGTTGGCTGCACCGACCATCTTGCAATTACCAGAAAGCCAGCTGCTGGCACAAAAAGCAGTTTCTCAGGACTTGGAAACAGCTAGCCTCTACCAGCAAGGAGTCACACGTTACCACCGAAATGATTTCCAGGGTGCAGAATCTGCCTTTCGTCTAGCCTTAGAGCGAGATCCGAACCTCGGCATAGCACGCAATTATCTAGGTAATATTTTGCTGATGCAAAATCGCCTGGATCTAGCAGTCAAAGAATATCGACAGGCGCTCAGAATTAATCCCAATCTGAGTGAAACTTACTATAATTTAGGGTTAGCATTACACCGACAAGGGCAAGAAGCAGCGGCGATTCCTGCTTATAGACAAGCTTTGTCCATCGATCCTACAAGGTCGGCAGCACAGTATAATTTGGGATTAGCGCTGTATGAATTAGGACAAGAGCGGGAAGCGATAGCCGCCTACGAAGCCGCAATTAATCTCGATAGTAGTAATGCCAACGCTTATTATAACTTAGCGATCGCCCAGCAGGAGCAAGGAGAAATAGAGCCTGCGATCGCCGCTTATCGGCAAGTCCTAGAACTTGAACCTCAAAATGCCACAGCTTACCATAACTTAGGAGTTATTTTATACAATCAAGGTGAACTCCAGGAAGCTAACGGTATATTCAAACGCGCCTACACAGCATACAAGCAGCAAGGCCAGTTAGAATCAGCCGAGAAAATGAAGCAATTAATCCAGCAAATTGCCTTGGTGATAGAACAACAGCGTCAAGCCACTCAAATGGCTAATCCCGCCGAAAATCCTCCGCCTACAGGTAATACAGTCATGCCTGAGATAACTCCTGAGTTTGTGCCAGTGATTTTCAATAAATAGCCGACTTCAACGCATCTAGTCCGATAAAATAACCCGTAGTGGACTGACAAGCTTAAAATAGTGTATTGTGTTTCTCTTGTGGAACAGGCAAGATGCCTGTTCTGGGCGGGCTAGAAGCCCACCCCACAGTATTTATGCTTATGTACTAATTTAAGCTTGCCACGCCAGTAGTGTGTGTTGTCGCCCAGCGCAACGCACCATCCTCATCTAAGCTAATCGGCATTTAAGGGACTTTTGTACTGAGCAGTTTATTTTTTTGTATCCTGACCAAACGGTAAATCCTGATTAATCGCTTCCATCTCCTGCTGTTCTAATTGATTGACTTCCCGAATATAAGGGCGAAGAATTTGGTCTAAACGACTATTGTAAAAGCGGTGCAAACTGTAATTAGGCATAGCCGGAAAACCGCGACGTTTTTTGTGTCGTCCCCCAGCACCGGGATCGAAACTTTGAATCCCGTGAGCGATCGCCCACTCAATGGGTGTATAGTAACAAGCATCAAAATGTAAGCAATCTATATCTTCCAAACTACCCCAATAACGTCCATATAAGCGATCGCCTTTAAATAAACAAAAGGACATCCCCACAGGTTGGCTTTGATCTTCTTCTGTATATGCTGGGAAAAACACCACTCGATGGCGATAATTCGTGTGTAGCTGCTCAAAAAACTGCTTTGTCAGGTATTTACTACCCCACCAGCCGAACTTATCACAAGTATCAGCATAGAAATCGTACATCAACGGAAATAAAGACTGCGGAATTGCATCACCAGTCAGTGGTTGTAATCGTAAACCCACTTTTTCCACAGCTTTGCGTTCTCGCTTAATATTGCGGCGCTGATTGGCGTTGAATAATGCTAAATAATCATCAAAAGTTTTAAACTCGACATTTTCCCAAATGTAGCTATGGTGTAACCAAGTTGTAAAACCTTGCCGTTCCAGGACTGCACGCCATTGGGGATCGACGTAGAGAAAATGACAACCAGAAATCCGATGTTTAGTGCAGAAAGCATCAATCTCATGCACCATTTTGGCAGTAATTTCATCCTCATCTTCCCCAGGGGCGATTAAAAACCGATAACCTTCAGCCGGGGTAAAGGGAGTCATACCCAGCAATTTAGGATAATACTCTACACCAATGCGATCGGCTAATTCTGCCCATTGGTGATCAAAGACAAATTCGCCATAACTATGGCCTTTGAGGTAAAGTGGCGCAACAGCAATCAACGTCCTGTCTCGCCAAAGAGTTAAATGATTGGGTAACCAGCCGGTTTTAGCTGTAGCACTCTGGGAAATTTCCAAATTATTCAGCCAATCCCATTCTAAAAACGGCGTTTTCAGTGGCATTGCTAAAGCATCCCAGGCATCTTGGGGTACTTCCGCGATTTTGTTAATCCAAAGGCTAGAGTAGCGAGGCTTGATTTGTTCCACCATTATGAGGCTGTTCTAGAAAGGAGTAGGGAGTAGGGAGTAGGGAGTGGGGAGTAAAGAATTTTGGATTTTGGAGAAAGCGATTTTAGATTGCAGTCTAATCCAAAATCTAAAATCTAAAATCTAAAATTGATTGACCAATGACTATTAGCGTAGTCTAATTTGCTCAACGTTGCAGCCGATAGTGGAGAAACACCTCTTGTTCAACTTGATGAACTTCTAAAAGTTCTAATTTGGGAGCGAATGGAGCTAAAAATCCGACCCCTTCTACTGGTGTGGGTGCAGATGCACCGCCTAAAATCAATGGACAGACTGTCAGCCAGAGTTCATCAATTAAATCTGATTGCAACATAGAAGCTACTAATTCACCGCCTCCTAATACAGCCAAGCGTGTTATATGTAGAGATGCCAGGTGTTGCAAAGCAGCAGACGTGTCAACCTTTCCCGTTGGTGTGTCAAAAACTATAATCTGATCAAATTTCGCCGGACACTCCTGTGCGGGTGTTAACCTGGTTGAATCCAGTGTCTGTTCTCGTTTGTGCCAAGAACGTTCCCCGATTGTTGTTGTCAGCAACCAGCGTTCGATTGGCTGTTGAAAAAACTTAATTTCCGGATTGAGATTAGCAGATTGTGTAATGACTATATGAACCGGCTGGGCGGGCTTACCCCCTTTTATTCGATGTTGCAGCAGTATTGGTTGTGATACGGTAAGTGTTGTACCGTAAGCACGAAGAGTACCAGCACCTAGTAAAACGGCATCAGAGGCAGCAATTTGTTTTTCCAGGTGCGTTTTATCGGCTCCTGAGCCAAAGCGAGCGGGCGATCGCCTGAAATCTGCTATTTTGCCATCTGCACTCATTGCCAAAACTACTGTGGTATGAGGACGAAGTTGCATCATTGGGTTGGTTTGATAGTCTTGAGATTTTGCTTGTTAGTGGATTGATTGGAAAAAATATTTACCCGCAAGCTCCCGTTTAGTATTTTCATAACTGTATCTATATGCAACACCAGTCACTTTCACATCTAGCCTGTATGAGTTTTGCTATGGCTGATTCCTTGTTATCCCTTCAATATTTGCAACTTTTGAGAGTTGACAAGAAAACTCTTATAACTTAGCAGAATATCTCCTTGAGCGGTTCTAATTGCACATCGTTACTTTTGTGGTTTACAGATGCAAAGTGAGATACTCGATGGCCAAGCCTCGTCAATCATCCTTTAGACGTATTTTAGTAACAAAAATTTTGCTGTTGTTTGTCCCAGTTTTATTGCTGGGGGAGCTTGTGGCGTTGAATAAAGCCAGATCAAGCCTGTTGAAAACTGCTAGTCAAAATCTGACAGAGAGTGCGATCGCCAAAAGTGAGAAAATTGCTCATGCGATCGCCACCCTGAAAATTCACTTGCTAACTTTCAGTCAAACAACCGTTATTCAGTCTGGTTCGGCTAACAAAGAAGTACAACAATATCTGACTCAGCTAGCAACAGAATTGCCCACCTCCATTGAGTGCCTGCAATTAACTGATCTACAAAGCAGTAAAATCATTGCCAGTAGCTGTGGTAACCAAGAACTTACAGAATGGAAATTATCTTTTCCTGATCGAGGAAAAAAAATTGATATCAAAAAAATCTTTCCTCCCAAGGCAGGAACCACAGGACAAAAAAATCCCTATAATCAACTGCAATTGTTGCTATCGATCCCAGTTTACAGTCGCACTGGGGAAGCCCGATATGCTTTGAGTATTCAATCAGCACTATACAAACAAACCAAAAATCAGCCGGGTTCGTTAACTGGCGCTACCCTCGTAATTTCTGAAAACGGAACAATTCTCGCACATCCATCAGCAGAGCTAGTTGGGAGGAATATTCACGAATACCCAAAGCCTGACCAACTGCAAGACATTGTGAAAAAGGCCTTGGCTGGAAAAAGTAATTCCATAAATTTACTTTCTCAAGAAGGCGAAGAATTAATAGTTGGTTACACAGCTATTGCCAATCCCATTACACAAGAGCCGGGTCAAAAATGGATAGTCCTAGCTGTGACAACAGTCGATAATGCTCTGCTGGGTTTAGAAGAAATCAAACTGATCCTGATTGTTTTAACAGTTGGTTTGATTGGTGCGAGTTTGTTGGCATCCCTATATCTAGCCCCTTACCTAGCCAATCCTCTAGAAGAATTGCGAGACTATGCCCTGAATCTCCACAGCCACCACGCCGCACAACCAGTACCACGCAACTTCAAAATTCGCGAGTTCAACCAACTAGCGCAAGCAATAGAGCAAATGGTTGAGAGACTCAAAGCCTGGGCAGAAGAACTAGAAATAGCTTGGAAAGAGGCAAAAACCGCCAACCAAATCAAAAGTCAATTTTTGGCTACCACTTCCCATGAATTGAGAAATCCCCTCAATGTAATTATTAACTGTGTGCGCGTAGTTCACGAGGGTTTGTGCGATAGCCGGGAAGAAGAAATAGAGTTTCTCAAACGTGCCGATGAAACAGCGATTCACTTGCTAGGTATTATCAATGAGCTACTTGATATTTCCAAAATTGAAGCTGGTAAGCTTTCAGTAGTGAAAGTACCGATTGATCTCCAACAAACACTGCTGGAAGTGATTAATTTACAATCAGTAAATGTGCAGAAAAAAGGCTTGCAGTTAAAAACTGATTTAGGTACTGACTTGATTCCCGTAGCAGCAGACGCAGCAAAATTAAAGCAGGTACTCATTAATATCATTGGTAATGCCACTAAGTTTACCGATGCGGGCAGCATCACGATTGCTACAGCAACTTCCAAAGACAGTGAGGATCAATCTCAGGTGATTGTCAGCGTCACAGATACCGGTTTAGGCATTGAACCTGCCCAGCAGCACAAATTATTTCGCCCCTTCGTCATGCTAGATGGCGGTGCGACACGCAAGGTTGAAGGTACAGGACTAGGACTAGCGATTTCCCGAAACTTAATTGAACTTATGGGAGGTAGCATTACTCTGGAAAGTGCAGGTATAAATCAAGGCACGACCGTGAAGATTACCTTGCCGATGATTGATAGCACCCTATTAACTGCTTCAGTAAAAGAAGAGGATTTAAATCATTGGGGTATTGCTTCTGGGGATGAGGAAGTCAGGGAGATCAACTTATCGCCGATTCATCGGGAAGAGACCCGGCAAAACTCCAACGAGATCAATGGATCTCAGAACCCAGATTTAGATACTGACATTTCCGAACTATCACTGATAGAGAATAGTGAGAAGGTTTGGCAATTAGGTGAGGTGCATGATAGCTTGCGTGGTGTAGCCATAGAAATCAGAAAGCGTTGATTGATAAAATAATCGGTTGTCCTCCCTGATTCAGAGATGCTGTCAGACCAGTGAGAATCTGTACTAAGGTAGTGCCTACCCAACCAGATGAGATGTCTGGGGCGGTATTCTCGATCATACTGATAATAAAGCGATCGCACACCCGCTGCAATGGTTCGCCCGGATTTAATTCCAGCACCTCTCGTTTTTGATTCACAGGCAAAAACTGATTTCCCTGACGTTCAAACTCACCATGTAACAAAGTTAAAGGTGATGAAGTGGACATTTCATCAAAAATCAAGCAACCACGGCTACCCACAACCGCCAGGCGGCGCTGTTTATCAGGATTTCCCCAGCACAGGTGAATATATACCTGAAAGCCATCCGGATATGTCAGTGTTACCCAGACTAAATCGGCTAATCCTGATCCAGAGTGGTTAAATTCCCCATTCCCTTGTAACCACACCGTACCCGTAGCCTGTACTTTCACTGGTATCTGACCCAGCCAGGTATTAAAAATAGCAATATCATGAATAGCCAAGTCCCACAAAGCATCTACATCTTGGCGGACTGGCCCTAAATGGGTACGTGTCGCATAGCCATAGCGTAAGCTCCCTAATGTACCGGACTTAATGACAGTTTGCCCTTGCTCAACAGCTGGATGAAATAAATAAGTATGGTCAACCATCAGGATTAAATGCTGTTTTTCTGCAATCTGGCAAAGTTCCAGACATTCTACTGGGTCTAGAGTTAAGGGTTTTTCTGCCAAAACATGGTATCCTAAATTCAGCGCTTCCTTAATTAAGACATAGTGGGTTGTAGCTGGAGTGGCGATCGCAACTGCTGTCAGCCCCGCTACTTGCTGTAAATCTGACCACTGAGTAGTCAATAATATATTTTCATCTAAATTAAACTGTTGCTTCACTGCTGCTAATCTTTCGGCTTGGGGGTCTACTACCGCCACCACACTCACCAGGGGATGTGCTAAAAAATTTCGCAGTAAATGTACTCCCCAACGTCCCACACCAACAACAGCAATTTTCATCTTATTTTTACAAGAAAAACCTAAGCGTGGAGTAGATTACCACAGAATTAGGCCTTTTAACTGATGTGGGCAAGAGCAGATATGCAAATCTTAAGTTTCCGGATTTTCCGGCTGAGGAATGGCTAAAAAAGCTACTTTCGCTGCGGCTTGTTCTGCGGCCTTAATTGACCGTCCTTTACCTTCACCTAGTTTGTTCTCATACAGCCAAACTTCAGCAGCAAAACGCTCTTGATTTTGGTTAGTTTGATTAACCTCAGTGACGCGATACTCAGGCAAAACTTTAAATTCTGCTTGTGTCCATTCTTGCAGGGCGGCTTTGTAATTAAGTCTAGCGGGATCGAGGCGAATTTCCGTTGCTAACTTTTTAAAGTGAAAATCTAGCCAAGGACGAATTAATTCCAGATTCTTCGTGCTGAGATAAAGCGCACCCAGAACAGCTTCAAAAGCATCTGCCAAGCGTGATTCTTGACCAACTTTATCACTGGTAGCACTACCAGCCACCAGTAAGTATAATTCCAAACCATATTCTCTGGCCAGTTGAGCGAGGATGCGATCGCTGACCAACACTGAACGAATTGCCGCAAAATCCCCCACAGGACAATCAGGATAGGTTTCCCACAACACTACCGCCGCCGCTAGTCGCACCACTGCATCACCGACAAACTCCAATTGTTCATAATTTGCCGATTCCGAAACAGTAGGATGAGTCAGCGCCAAATCCAACAGTTCCCACTTAATGGGTAAACCTGTTGGCAGACCTAACCTTCTGACTAAACTTTCGAGCTGTCGCTGACGGCGTGGATAAACAAGTGTCATCAAGGGGATGGGGGAGATGGGGGGGATTAACTTCCTTTGTACAGACGCGATTCATTGCGTCACTACTCAGCATTTAATAAAGAGGGGAGAGAGTCGGACATAAGCCGGGTTCTGTTCTCGCCAATGTTTAAAAACACCGTTGAGGGCAGTTATCTATCTGGGACGCTTGTTACCAAACGCCTCTAGCGGCTCTACTTCCGGAAACTGGTAAAAGACCAACCATAGTCTCCATTGCCTTGCTCCCAACCGGGGTTTACCGAGCCAGCGCCTCTCGACGCTGCTGGTGCGCTCTTACCGCACCTTTGCACCCTTACCATTATCAGTTATCAGTTGTCAGTTATCAGGTTTTCACTGTTCACTGTTCACTGTTCACTGAAGATGGCGGTATCTTTCTGTGGCACTATCCTCACGATCGCTCGCACTGGGCGTTATCCAGCAAGTTTGGTCTTTCGGGAGCCCGGACTTTCCTCAAACCAGTCAATCTGACTGATCTGCAACCGCCTGCGCCTACTCCCTCTCCAACTCCAGTGTAATCTGGGATGGCATCATGTGTCCGGTTCGGATTACTTCTTTTTCTTCCAAGGCAGAGCATAAGTCCAGGGTAATTTTCTAATCGTGAAGGGACAGTTGATAATGCACATCGGGGGGATATTGACACCTGGAGCTAGACCTACACGGACTTCAGAGATGCGTAGCACCAGCTGTAGTGAAAATTCCAACTCCTTTCTTTCTTGCATAAAGTCGTTATATAACTTTTTTTGCGGTGGTCCACCTTTGCTGAGACTGGTAATGTTAATTATGGGTTTTGTGGCTAAGTAGGTTCCATCTTTACGCTCAAAAACATCTTCTGCTGTGACTGTTTCCGAAAGTTTTTTCTGCGGAGCAATCAGACTAGGACTTTGCGGGACAGCTAAGTCACGGGTTAAGTCTGGTGATTTACGAATGACTCGGCGCGATTGCTTGCTATGTTCGACAACTAAAGAGCTATTATCCCAGTCAACATATATAGCTATATTGTCAGATTTATTCTCGATACTCAGGGATAAATCTTTAAGATCGTCTATGGGATATGAGGCTTTGAAGTTAACAGAAATCCCCACTTGGTCTTGGAGATTTTGTTCTTTGAGTTGCTCATCAACGACTGCTTTTTTAAATTCAAATTTAATTTGATCGTCGATAGACTCAACCATGCGGTTAAAGACGTAGGAAACGCCAATAATATAAAGGGTCAAAATAACTAAATTTTGGTCACCACTCCTCATAACTGTGAATTTTAACTCCCTGTAATATTTTTGTATATTTGACCAATAATTTCTTAATGGTACAATCCTTCTGATTTATCTGTGGGTCGAACCAAAATCTAAAATCTAAAATTGTTTGACTAATGAGCTATTTCCCATCTGGGTTAATTGTGGAAGAATTCTTGAGCCAACCTCGCCGCCAGAAGAAGAATAGCAAACCAAAAGCGATCGCTGCCATCACTGCCAAGCAAATTGGATAACCCCAATACCAATTCAGTTCAGGCATATTGTATGGAGATTTTTCGGTATTAAAATTCATCCCATATATTCCAGCTACAAAAGTTAAGGGAATAAAGATGGAAGAAATCACCGTTAGCAGCTTCATGATTTCATTCATTTTGTTACTCACTGAGGACAAATAAACATCCATTAATCCAGATGCTAGTTCCCGGTAATTTTCCACCATATCCATGACTTGCACGGCATGGTCGTAACAATCTCGCAGATAGATTTGCACTTCCGCTCCTATGAGTTCACTGCCATCTCGAATTAAAGAACTAGTTGCATTTCTCTGAGGCCAGATAGCACGACGTAGTTGCAGTAGTTCTCGCCTAACTTCATATATTTGTTGTAGTGTTTTTCGGGTAGGATTGAGGATGACTTCCTCCTCTAACTCTTCCATTCGCTCCCCGTACATTTCCAGTACTGGAAAAAAGCCATCAATAATGGCATCAAACAGGGCATAAGCTAAATAATCGGCTCCTTGTTTGCGAATGATCCCTTTACCTCTAGAAATTCGTAACCTCACTTCTTCAAAGCAATCATGCTCTGGTTCTTCCTGCACTGTGAGCAAATAATTTTTTCCCAAAACAAAACTCACTTGCTCGCTGTAAAAACCACAGTTGTTTTCCATTGGAACTACCATCTGGGCGATTATGAGTAATTGGTCTTCATAATCTTCAATTTTGGGACGTTCTCCCATATTGACTACATCTTCTAAAACTAGAGGATGTAAATCAAAAACTTTACCCAATCGTTGTAATGTGTCTGGATTACCTAATCCCTGTACATCCACCCAAGAGACAGATTCTTGATCTAGATAAGTCGCACATTCTTCAGGAATTTGTATTTGTTTGCGAATGAAGTTTGTTTGATTATAATCAAACAAAATAATTGTGGTATCTTCAGCATTTTCGTCAATGATGATCGTCCCTGGCAGAGTTCCTGGTTTGTGATAAAATTCCTTGTCGTAGAACTTTTTCACTGCTTTGGGTATACGGCGAAATTTTCTTACCATGCATTTTTTCCTAATACTTAATAGTCATTAGTTTATGATCAAAAACTTTCAATTTGGAACTTTTGACTTTTAAGGTTTTGTCAAATATTACATCAGTATGTAAGCGGTTATCATATCACTTGATTGTATTTGAATCAGCAAGGGTATAAAAAAACAGTTTGCCGTAACCAGACAAACTGCTGAAAAATATTTACATGAGGCTACAGAGTTTAGAACATACCCATGCCGCCCATGCCGCCCATACCGCCCATACCGCCCATGCCGCCCATGCCGCCCATGCCGCCCATATCAGGGGCTGGAGCCGCAGATTTTTTCTCTGGTTTTTCGACCACGATGGCTTCGGTGGTAATCACCATACCAGCAATGGAACCGGCATTTTGCAAAGCTGAACGCACGACTTTAGCAGGATCGATGATGCCAGCAGCAATCAAATCCTCAAATTTTCCAGTAGCGGCGTTGTAACCGATATTGCCACCGCTTTCTTTGACTTGAGAGACAATCACAGAACCTTCGTCACCAGCATTATCTGCTATTTGACGTAAGGGAGCTTCCAAGGCTCGTTTGATAATATCTGCGCCAATTCTTTCTTCTTCGCTCAGGCTGGCTTTGATTGCGTCTATTTTGCTAATCAAGTTAATTAGGGTTGTGCCACCACCGGGAACTATGCCTTCTTCCACGGCTGCTTTAGTGGCGTTGAGCGCGTCTTCAATCCGCAGTTTGCGGTCTTTGAGTTCGGTTTCTGTGGCTGCACCCACTTTAATGACTGCAACACCACCAGCTAGCTTGGCAATGCGTTCTTGGAGTTTTTCTTTATCGTAGTCAGAATCAGTTTCTGCTAATTGCTGACGAATTTGAGCAACCCGTGTTTGGACTTCTGGTTTGGTGTCACCAGCCGCGACGATTGTGGTGCTTTCTTTGTCAATGGTGATTTTGCGGGCTGTTCCCAGCATTTCCAAAGTAGCGGTGTCTAGGCTTAAACCGATTTCTTCAGAAATCATCTGTCCATCGGTGAGAATAGCAATGTCTTGTAACAACGCTTTACGGCGATCGCCAAATCCCGGAGCTTTAATCGCAGCCACAGCTAGGACACCGCGGGCTTTGTTGACTACCAAAGTTGCCAAAGCGTCGCCTTCTACGTCTTCAGCAATAATCAGCAAGGGTTGACCCAGACGGGCAACTTTTTCCAACACAGGAACTAAATCCTGAATGCTGCTGATTTTTTTGTCGGTAATCAGGATACGAGGGTTTTCAAATTCTACGAGCTGCCTGTCGTTGTTGGTGATGAAGTAGGGAGATACATAACCCCGGTCAATCTGCATCCCTTCCACAACTTCCAGTTCTGTGGTCAGAGATTTGGATTCTTCAACAGTGATTACACCGTCTTTGGTGACTCTTTGCATAGCCTCGGCAATCATCGCGCCGACTTCTTCATCATTACCAGAGGAAACAGTGGCAACTTGAGCGATCGCACTGCCTTCTACTGGCTTGGCCATTTGGGCAATTTCTTTCACCAGGGCTTCAATGGTTTTGTCGATTCCCCGCTTCAAGCTGATGGGGTTAGTACCAGCTGCGACGTTCTTCAAACCTTCTCTAATAATCGCCTGTGCTAAGACTGTGGCTGTCGTAGTGCCATCACCAGCGATATCCTTAGTTCTGGATGCCACTTCCTGAATCAGTCTCGCACCAGTGTTTTCTAAAGGGTCTTCTAATTCAACTTCTTGGGCGACAGTGATCCCATCATTGACGATTTGAGGTGCGCCATATTTTTTTTCTAACAGGACGTTGCGGCCTTTTGGCCCCAAGGTAATTTTCACTGCATCAGCCAGGGCGTTGACTCCCCGTTCTAGCGCCCGCCGTGAATCTTCATCAAAGGAAATAATTTTTGCCATGTTTAATCTCTCTAGCGGTTCCCTTAGACAATTTAGCACTCACAAAGGCAGAGTGCTAATCACCCAAGCAGTTCAGATTATAAATGCAAATAAAAAAAATTGATTAATATTACAGTTGATACTCATATAGGATACTGGCAGTAATGCTTGAATTGGGGGATGAATTTATACAACTTTCTTGAGTCCCTCGGCATTGCCGACCCTCGCGGCTCCGGCTGGTTGGCAGTATTATTTACATTTCTTTTGGCTTGGCTGGTAACGTGGCGTTTGATTCCCACAGTCCGCCAATTTGCCCTGCGGGTAGGTTGGGCTGACCAACCAAACGCTCGACGACTCAACCAGCAGCCCTTGCCCAATGCCGGGGGTTTGGCTATTTATGCGGGAGTAATTGCCGCAATGGTACTAGCTACCCTGTTACGACCTATTGCCCTGCAAAACGTATTGGCTCAAGTGCTAACTATTCTACTAGGAGGTTCAATCCTAGTGCTTGTCGGTTTTATTGATGATCAGTTCGGGTTACCGCCCTCTGTGCGCTTGTGGGCGCAGATTGTTACGGCATTGTTGCTGTATGCGAACGGCATCAGTATTGAGGTTGGTTTCAGTACACCCATTGACTCGCTGCTTTCTATTTCGGTGACGGTACTTTGGGTAGTTGGAATCACTAACGCGATCAATTTGATGGATGGTATGGATGGATTAGCGGGGGGAGTTAGTTTTATCACCGCTATGAGTTTATTAGGGGTTGCAGCCCAATTTCCCAATCGCGCCGCCGCTATTTTAGTGCTAGCAGCTTTAGGGGGTGGAGCCTTGGGCTTTTTGCGTCATAACTTCCACCCTTCAAAAATTATCATGGGTGATGCGGGTGCATACTTTTTTGGTTATGTGCTGGCTGCAACCAGTATTTTAGGTAATCTGCAAGAAAGTACCATTTTCGCCCTGGGACCGACAGTGTTATTTGTGCTGTTGCCTGTACTGGATACTACACAAGTGTTTATCCGCAGGTTATTGGCAGGAAAAAACCCTCTCAGTACCCCAGGTAAAGACCACCTACACCACCGTTTATTGGCTTTGGGATTTTCCCAGCCCCGTGCGGCGTTAACTCTGTGGTCAATCACTCTCGTTTTTAATTTGCTGGCCATGAGAATACAAGGCATGAATTTTGTGGTGATAATTTCTACCGCCATTAGTATTGTTTTTCTGTTGGGCTTTACTGTCTGGCGAAAAAATAGCCAACCATCTTGAGTTATTTCATGTCTGGTTAAAGACTTAACAGGGTAGCAATTTTACTTAAATAAACCACAATGTAGGGGAAAACAATTTGCACCCCTACAATATTTTGTGGTGCAAATATCTGAATTATTCAGCATGGCGCTTCAGATCCCCGACGAATTGAAGAAGTCGGGGATCTTTAAATGAATAAGCTTGATAACTGTTTACTGATTATGCCATGACCATGCCACCATCAACGTTAAAGACTTGTCCGGTAATATAAGCCGCAGCAGGATCGGCTGCTAGGAAGCGCACCATGCCGGCTATTTCTTCTGGTTGACCGTAGCGACCGAGGGGGATATATTTCAAAATATCTTCGGTGTTGCTGAGGTTGCTGGTCATGTCTGTGGCGATGAAACCAGGGGCGACGGCGTTGACTGTAATCCCACGCGAGGCTAGTTCTTTGGCGACGGTTTTAGTAAAACCAATGACTCCGGCTTTGGCGGCGCTGTAGTTGGCTTGACCTGGATTTCCCATTTGTCCGGCGACGGAGGCGATATTTATAATCCTTCCAGAACGTTGTTTGAGCATTATTTTACTGACTGCGCGTGTACATAAGAATACACCAGTTAAATTGAGGTCAATCACGGCTTGCCAATCTTCTGGCTTCATGCGTAATAGTAAGGTGTCGCGGGTAATTCCGGCGTTATTGACGAAGATATCAATGCGCTTGAATTTATCCATGACGGTGCTAATTAGTGTATCTACTTGCTCGGCTTTGGATACGTCTGCTTGGAGGGCGATCGCCTGACCGCCGGCGGCATTAATTTCTGCAACTACAGTGTCAGCAGCACCGCTAGAACTAGCATAATTAACTACGACAGTCGCGCCCTGTGTCGCTAATTCTAATGCGATCGCCCGGCCAATTCCCCGTGAAGCACCTGTAATAATTGCGACTTGTTCCTGTAAGATTCCCATAAATTAATCCTGTTGCTTTTTAAATAACCGCGCTAATGATCTTATGGTGATTTGTGCCTATATTTAAAGGATTTTAGATTTAGATGCTTCCTGAATCAGACATCTATACCTTTGGGAACAGTGGGAAATTAAGCAACAATAAAAACAAAATGATCATATACCGATTCTTTGAGGTACACATTACCATTGAAAGCAATCAATAAAAATTTGGTGTGTGTCACATGGCTACAAAAAAAGAATTCAACAGTTTTGAAGAGATGTTATCTGGTTCTGATGTCCCAGTGTTAGTAGATTTCTATGCTGATTGGTGTGGCCCTTGTCAGATGATGGTGCCAATTTTAGAACAAGTTAATGCCCAACTCCAAAATAGTTTGCGTATTGTCAAAATTGACACTGAAAAGTATGCGGGGCTAGCAACTCAGTACCAAATTAATGCCTTACCCACATTGGTACTATTTAAGCAGGGTCAGCCAGTAGAGAAAATTGAGGGTGTGATGCAAGCAGAACAATTGGTGCAACATCTTAAAAATTTCATTTAAGAAATATTAAGTGTAGAGGCGCGAAACTTTGCGTCTCTAGATATGAAAAAAATAAATTTTCTGCAATTGAACGTTAAGATTAATTAAATAATCTGACATCAAATTTAATTTATAATTAGAACTTAAAGCACTTTCAGAGTTCCGCAAAAGATAGCTTGACTACATTTGTTCTCAGCTAGGGACTTTATATTTAAGGTATTTATGACATTTTGAAATCAGGCGCGAGCCAAGAGGATCGCGGTTCAAGATATCGGGATTCCGGAACTTTGAAATCTCAAATGTCATCAGGGTCTGATATCAACTCTGACAGATTAATAGTGCTGAGGAAAGTCATGCTTCCAGGAAATAAAAACACAGTTGTGATCACAGGAGCATCAACAGGAATTGGTGCGGCCTGTGCTTTACTCTTAGACGAGTTGGGCTATTTTGTGTTTGCTGGTGTGCGTAAAGATGAAGATGCTCAAAGACTTCAAGAACAAGCATCACTAAAATTGAGACCAATCTTTTTAGATGTGACTGAGGCGGAATCGATTAAATGTGCAGTTGAAACAGTCACAAATATCGTTGGTGATCGGGGAATTTTAGGTTTAGTAAATAATGCGGGTATTGCCGTTCCTAGCCCATTAGAATTATTACCAATTGCTGAATTTCGACAGCAGATGGAAGTTAATGTCACGGGACAATTAGCTGTTACACAAGGATTTCTGGATTTATTACGCCTGGGTAAAGGTAGAATTGTGAATATGGGTTCCATTAGTGGTAGAAGTGCTGCGCCGTTTCTGGGAGCTTACAATGCTTCAAAATTTGCCCTGGAAGCACTAACCGATGTGATGCGTATGGAGTTGCGACCTTGGGGAATTTCAGTTTCAATTATAGAACCAGGTGCGATCGCTACCCCAATTTGGGAAAAATCGTTTCTGCTAGTGGACACAGCACGGAAAAACCTCCCACAATCAGCAGAAACACTTTACGGTGAAGCCATGAGTGCTGTACGTCAGAGAGTGGGGGCGATCGCATCTGGGGGAATTTCTCCGGATCTCGTCGCCCAAATTGTGATTCAGGCGCTGACTGCAAAGCAGCCCAAGACACGCTATGTTGTGGGAAAAGACGCTAAAATTGCCGTCCTACTGAAGTATCTTTTGCCAGATCATCTTTATGACCGGGTAATGTTATATTCAATGGGCTTGTGATTGAGTAGCAGTGAAAAAATTGGCCTTTTCGCTAAAAAAAGCAGTTTCACCTCTGACTCCTTCACGAAGCTTGCCGTTACATGAATTTACAATGAAGTTTTCAGCAGTTAAAGATATAACTTATTGTCATGTAATTGTACTGAAAATATCTTTGAGGTAATTGGAAAAATCAGCGCTGACACTCTTGGTATATTTGAGTTTTTTCTCTCAATACCCTGTGATTTATACAAGTAATTCCTTTGGGAAGTGATGTGCCATTATTTGCTGCTATGTAGTGAGGATACGCAACTGGGATGTAAATTAGCATAACAGGGGAGCATTAATCATTATAAAAATTGGGTAAACCTCCCCATACAAAAACGGGTGCTTTTACCCTACCGGAAACAGCAAGCTATTTACGAAGATAGAAATGTAGGATGGGCTTTGATCCCCAGCAGCAACTATGGAATATTTGTATTACCTGGCAAATGCCAGTCTAACTCTGAGAATTGTACAACATCTGCACGCCAGACCTCAGATGCCCGTTTCTTTCGTCACCGTGATTCATCAAATTGACGGCTGGGTGGTGAGGATAAAATTCAAAGAACAAGTTTCGCTTCAAGAAGATGGGGACTTTCGGGCTTTTCTCAATGAATTAGGAATTAGCTATAAGCCACCGATGCGCGTGCAAATGGCACTTTGGAGTTTAGAAGCCGGACAAACCCCTGTAGACGTAATGCGTCGCTACCAAGTTGCGATCGTTTCTCATGGTAGTCCAGAGAGAGAAGAAATTGAAGCGTTCCGGCAACAATTCGTGCGGGGGCTGGGTTACTGTCCAGAAACACTGGCTTAATCTTCCTCAGATTCAGCGCTGCTACCAGATAGGTAATTTTGTGGCTAATGAACGAGACAACTAAGTAGATTTTCACCAGACTAATCTAAAATCATCAGCTAGGCATCAATTGCAGAGTCAAAAGCTCCTGGTAGATATTCTTGCAGATAAAATTGGTATCCATCTGCTGATAAGCTAGCTAAAGCTTCAGAAGTCAATTTTAGCTCAGGGCGCTGTTTGGAGAGGCGCTGACAGGAGACAATCGCAACATCAAAGCGACATGGGTAGTCTGCTTTTTCCGGATACTGAGCTAAAAATATTCTCGCCGTCCGTCCAATTTTTGCCTGCTTTTGTTGTGTGATAGCACTTTTACCTCCAACATCCCAATTACCTTGACTACGGGTTTTCACTTCTACAAATGCTACTTGGGGTAATTGGTTAACCAAGAGATTCTGTTCACCGCAGACCTGTTTTTCATCAAGCTGGGCGATCATGTCGATTTCTCCCCAACGGCTGGAAAAGCGCCGATGTAAAATCTTCCAGCCGGTAGACTGTAACCATTGTGCTACGAGGTCTTCTCCTAATTCACCAATATCGGGATAATGAGAGGGATGAGGGTTCGCCATTGGTTAAAAATATGATGAATAATAAATTAAGTAATCGAATTGGAGCCAGTATACTCAGTGTATTACTTTGGGTAGTAGTTGGCATCACAGCAATTGTCGGGTATACGCCAACAGCTTTCGCCCTGGAATATAACAAAGAGATTTTGGTAGAGGCTGATTTTTCTGGACGTGATTTAACAGACTCTAGTTTTACCAAAGCTAATCTCCGCCAGAGTGACTTTAACCATGCTAATTTGCGTGGTGTCAGCTTTTTTGCGGCAAATTTAGAATCGGCAAATTTGGAGAGTGCTGATCTCTCATTCGCCACTTTAGATTCAGCGCGATTAATCAAAGCTAATTTGACCAATGCGGTTTTAGAAGGTGCGTTTGCTTCTAACGCTCGGTTTGATGGTGCGATTATTGATGGAGCAGATTTTACTGATATTCTGTTGCGTCAGGATGAGGAAAAAAAATTGTGTCAACTGGCTAAAGGTACTAATCCGGTGACTGGTAGAGATACCAGGGATACGTTATTTTGTCCGTAGTTTAGATGGTGGGTTACGGCGCAAAATTGAACATCTTCATCTTGATCATTGATCTCGCCTAACCCACTCTACTGGACTGACACGCCTAAAATAGTGCATTATGTTTCTCTTGTGGAACAGGCAAGATGCTTGTTCTGGGCAGGCTAGAGAGCTTACCCCACACTATTTATGCTTATGTACAAAATTAGATTCACCCTATCCTGATCATTGGATTTTCAAAAGTTAAAACTTGATGGCTCTATGGTATGAGATCATTAGAGCATCAAATATGTCACAAGACGATTCATGCAATTTTAATAAAATGGCACAAGATCAGAAGTCAACAGTCGTAATCACGGGCGCTTCCTCCGGGGTGGGTTTGCAAGCCGCGAGAGCGCTTTCCCAAAAGGGGTGGCACGTGGTGATGGCTTGTCGGAATTTATCCAAGGCGGAAGAAGCTGCTAAATCTTTGGGGATGGAGCCGGATAGCTACACAGTCATGCACATTGACTTAGGCTCTTTAGAGAGTGTGCGGCAGTTTGTGAAGGACTTTAAAGCCAGTGGTAAGTCCCTGGATGCTTTGGTTTGCAATGCGGCAATTTATATGCCTTTAATCAAGGAACCATTGCGAAGCCCAGAAGGATTTGAATTGAGTGTGGCGACAAATCACCTTGGTCATTTTCTGCTGTGTAACCTGCTTTTGGAAGATTTGAAAAATTCACCTTCTTCTGAGCCGAGGCTGGTGATTTTGGGAACTGTTACCCACAATCCGAAAGAATTGGGCGGTAAGATTCCACCCCGTCCGGATTTGGGCAATTTGCAGGGTTTTGCAGAGGGTTTTAAAGAACCGATCGCCATGATTGACGGTAAGAAGTTTGAACCTGTTAAGGCTTACAAGGATAGCAAGGTATGTAATGTGTTGACGATGAGGGAGTTGCATCGGCGCTATCACGAGTCACACGGTATTACTTTTAGCTCTCTTTATCCTGGTTGTGTGGCGACAACGGCGCTATTTAGAAATCACTATCCTTTGTTTCAGAAGATTTTCCCTCTTTTCCAAAGGTATATTACTGGGGGCTTTGTGACTGAGGAAGAATCTGGCGATCGCGTGGCGGAAGTTGTCAGCGATCCTCAATATAATCAATCTGGTGCTTATTGGAGTTGGGGAAATAGACAAAAGAAAAATGGTAAGTCTTTTCTGCAAGAGGTTTCCAATGAAGCCAGCGATGATGATAAGGCTGAACGGATGTGGGAGTTGAGCGCTAAGTTGGTGGGATTGTCTTAATACTTTTCCTAAGTTGAACCACAGATGAACACCGATAATTTAATTTTGAATTGTTTATCTGTGGTTTTTTTTGTTGTTTACAGGGATTCCCCATTTTAATTTAGAGAGTAAGTTTATCAGTAAATTGTGATTTGATAAGGTTGAGATGGAATATGTTGGGGTCGCACCGAGCGCTCCTGGAGAAGATTTATATGGTTTCAGATTTTCACGACAAGCAGCAGCAGTCTTCTGTCAGCGACAAGAACGCGAATGGGGAGTACCACAACTATTTGACTAGCAGTGAAATCAAAGCAGGTTCAAAAGTTGTTATGACTCACGCCGAAAGGCAAGCTTTTATGAAAACATCTCCTTTAGGACAACTATTTGGAGTGTCACATTTACTCCCTGAAGTTGAAGGTTTAATGAGCAGCAACCATTGACCTATTTTTTAGGAAATACCTGAGATAAATCCAAAACTAAATCAGGGAAAACGGACAGATTCACTGTCTCGTTAGGCAAGAAAATTAATTTGCAGCGATAACCAAATTTGTCTTGGAAATCTTGATAAGGCTCGCTGTAGCACTCTAAATAATTATCGACTAAATTGAAGATCCAATAATTAGTAATCGCTGCTTTTGCATAAATCGGTAATTTTATTTCTTGGTCATATTTTAAAGAGGAATCAGCAACCTCAATTACCAGCAATATATCAGATGGCTGAGGATGAGCCGAAAGATAATTATCATCAACATTACGCACAATGGTTAAATCTGGTTCAGGTTCACTGTGTTGGGAGATGATAATTGGTTGTTGATTTCGTACTAAAGCACTGTCTGCTACAAGCTTGATTAACTCCCTAAATAAAAGTGTTTCACAAACAGAGTGTGCTGTACTTTTAGCCACCATCTGGACTATTTCTCCTTCAATTAGCTCAACTCGGTCATCTTCGGTGAAGAAGCTGAGTTCTGCCAGACGGTGATATTCATCTATGGTGAAGCGTTTAGCAGTACTTAGGCTCATAACAGCTAAGGCATACAGGATTATTGTAATCTTACAGGAGTTTCTAGCACGTTTACATCAACTAAGGGTGTGGCGTTAAAATTTTGTTTTAATAATTGAGTTTGAATTGATTGGGTGAGGCGATCGCGAATTTCTTCACTAGATGCTGTAATTTGCGGTTGACGCTGCACGTAAATCACACAAAGTAGAGTATTCTGACCAGCAATATTAGCTCTGGTAAAGCGTACATTTGATTCGACTAATTCTGCTAACCCAACTTCTTCTACAGTTTTTTGGACTTCAGCGTTAGCACGTTGGGCTAGACTAGAGCGTTGGAGATTGGGAGAATTAATAAATTGCCAACTTAGCAAACCGCCCAAGCCGATGACAGTGATCACCAAGGCAGAAAAGAATATCTGTTTTTTACCACGCTGATAGCGAGTTCCTTGGGGAGACAACCCGAACACTCGAAACAAGAGGGCTGCTGAAAGATTAATGCCACATAGTTGCAAAAACAGTAAGAACAGCCCAGAAATTACCATATCCCATCTGCCTACTGCACTAGCCATACCGATAATTCCCGCAGGTGGAGCTAAAGAAGCGGCAACTAGCATTCCTGTTGCTGCCCCAGATACTAAACTACTCCGTTCTGACTGAACCAAGTTAAGCGCTCCTGCGGCTCCAGCTGCTAGTGGTAAAATTACTGCTACTGCTGAAATTTGACTGTTTTCTACCATTAAACTCGTCGGAATTTCTTGCCGGAGGACGAGGCTAAGTAAGCAAGTAGTAATTATGGTGACGGCTAAAGCTGCAAAATAGCGTAGAATACTTCTTCCTAAGAGTTTGCGATCGCCCCATGCAGTACCAATGGCTGTATTCATCGCTGGGCCTGCAAACGGTGCAATCAGCATCGCCGCCACTAGTAAGTAAGTTGTATTAGTATACAAGCCAATCCAGACCACAAAACCTGCGAGGACTGCATAACCAAGAAAGCCTCGCCATGAGCCAACACTTTGCAAACCAGAGAGAAAAATCTCAATTGGACTGCGTTCTTCCACATCTATCACCTGCTGCGGCGTTTCCGATACAGGTGGTTGCAGAGCCATCACACCAGTTGGTATTATAGTGATCTGTACTTTGGGCAAGTCTTGCAATTCCTCTAGGACTTTCCCAACTTCTCGATTGGAAACGTGAACAATCACCACATCAATCGGTTCGTCTGCATTCCCTTCAAAACGTGCAAGGTTTGAACCGTTATGAGATTTGGCGATATTAATAACTGCTTTTCCGTTTCCGCGTGGCACTTGGATAATGAGTTGACGCATTTTCACCTCCCATAGCTCACTATCTTGTTTTTTCAGGCGATCGCTCTACTACCTAAAGAAGTATGTTTGGAAAAATATATCTTATACTCGGATTTCAATACTTTTCGGTTAAGGAGTGTAGAGACGTTCCATGGAACGTCTCTACAAGGGTTTTCGGCTTAATATTACTTAATCTTGGGAAAATTTATTAGTGAAAATGTTTTTTTCGATATTGAAGATATTGAATTAATGAATAACTTAGAAATGGCTATTTTTCTTCTAACAATACTTGTCCTGTACTTGTAACCTTCCAAGGAAAATCAAAATAAGGTTGAATCTTTTGCAGTTCATGGATAGATTCTATAAAAAACGATTTAATAACAGATAGTTGCTCTTCTTGAGATAAAAATTCTTGTAGGCTTTTGCGATAAGAAATGCTAGACCATGCTGGAGCAATAGTTAAATTATGAGGAGTCCATTTATCAGGGTATTTTTTCACTATTTCCTGCATTGTTTGAATAAATTTTAAACGTTCTTTAAATTTATCAGAAACTCCTAAATATATCCCCAAATTTGGATAATCAGTCAAATTATCCGGATTTAAATTAAAATATCCCAGACCACACCAAAAATTCGCATTAGGATACAGGTTAGTGTAGATAATATAATTGCTATCCCTTATCCAGAGAGTTATATTTTGTGTGGCTCTGATTACATTATCAAAAACTATACTAAATTCTTTTTCTACTTCTTCGCTGAGAGTAGCTTTCATAAAATTAAAGGTTTTTGTGAAATTGACCATTGTCAATAAATCAACAGATGAAAGCTGATTAGTATGAGACATTCTGTGAAACTCCATAAATTTTAATATCTCTTTAGCCAAAGTATCAGTTTCGTACTTCTTCAAGAAGCCATAAAACTGATACCACCTCAATTGAAAAAATTTTACGTTTGGGAGTAATTTTTGAATTTCTTCCTTTGGTTCGTAATCACGAGTGATGTAAATTAGAGTTCGCTGTTGAGGATATGATAAACTGCTCAAAATCTCAGCATACCTTTTTAATTGTTCCCATCCTTCAGTAGAACCAATTTTTGATTCAATAAATATAATATCTGTCTGATTATCATGTTCTAATTTAATAACAATATCAGGTTTACTACCGCTATGATGATGTTTAAGTGGCTGATAGAATTCTTGAGTTGAAAGGTTGATATTTATTTCATTTTCATCACCAATAATTGATTCATGTTTGAGCCAAGCGATTAAAATATCGTGATTGATATCTAGAAAATAAGCAATAATTTCTGTAAAAAAGTCTTCAAGTGGTTTATTTGCTGAATGCAAATTCAGTAAGTTTGTAAATAATGACATTTTTTAGAAAATCAATATTATTACGCAAAAGCTACACATAATCACTCAAGCGATTGTGTATATTGTTGCGGGATATTTATTTTAAACTTGTATAAATTTTAACTTAATAAATATGGTTTGGCAAGATTATTAATGGAAAGAACCTCACCCCAACCCTCTCCTTACTAAGGAGCTACGGTGTACACACAAGTCCTATCTGTCTGCCTTTGAGCCTATTTTGCCCCTAAATCCCCCAAGTTTGGGGGACTTTGAAAATTCTTGTTCCCCCATAATTGGGGGTTAGGGGGCGATTCGATCACTTGTGTATACACGGTAGTTACTAAGGAGAGGGAGCAGGAATTTTGTTTTTTTGCTGAACAATAGGGAATTTAGAATACTTTTACTAAGCTGATAATCTCTGAGGGATAATTTGTAATTTAAATTATTATTAATATTAAATTAAATCTGTAATTGAAAATTGGCGTTGGCGGTCTAATTCTTGTAGTCGCATTTTTTCATTGTAGAAAGATTGATAGTATGATTGCCATTTTTCTGGTTCGGCTTCGGGGTCGGTTTGTTCCCAAAGTTCTAAGAAATAACGATAGCGTTTTTCTATTAATACTCTCTCCATACAAGCAACAGCAGCTTGAACTGCTTGGGGTGTCCGCAGTATTTCTTTCTGACTTTTCTCGTTCAAATGAAATAAATGGGAAATTGATGCGATTTCTGCTGATGATTCTAAATATCTATCTTGCAAACTTGATATAATTTCTACTTCTTCTCCCGTTGATTCTAAAATCTTTTGCCACAATAATCGATGATGGGAAAAGCTAAATTCTAAATTTCGTTCTTCTAAGGTGTTAACAATAACTTGACGCTGTTCGGGACAATGCAGGTAAATTCCTAACAGTAAGGATTCTGCTAATTCTAAAAGACCTTTATCCCCTGGGACTGTTGACTGGGGAGGTTCGTGACTATCCCGTTTTTTCTTACCAGATAGAGGTTGATTTTTTCTCGCCGTGGTGGGTGCAATTTGAGTTAACAGATTCTCTGCGCGTAGGGGTGTCATTCTCGTATCACCCAAACTGAGGATTTCGGCACAGTAAGAAACGTAATAATTTCGCGTATCACTGTTATCTATGTTTTGCAGTAATTTTACTATCTGCTGGCTCACTTGCTGAAAATCGGTAGCTTGTTTTAAGTCCCGGTCTTGAATGATTTGCTCAATCTGCCAGTTAAGCCACAGTGGAGCATTTGCTAACAGTTGCTCATAGTCTTCTCGTGTATGAGTATATAAGTATTCATCAGCATCTTTGCCATCGGGGATATTGAGAATTTTCAGTTGCACTTCGCCTTTATATGCTAATGCGGCAATTTCTCCAATGGCGCGTTCGGCGGCGATATTACCGGCTTTGTCAGCATCAAAGTTGAGGACTAATTGTTTCGATTCGGTGTAGCGTAAGATTAATCTGACTTGTTCAATGCTTAAAGCTGTACCCAGAGAAGCCACAGCGTTAGTAATACCCGCAGCATGAAGGGCGATCGCATCAAAATATCCTTCTACCACTACGGCTTGATCCAGTTTGGAAATTCCGTCTTTGGCGTGATCCAGGGCGAATAGAGTTTTACCCTTACTAAAAAGCTCAGTTTCAGGTGAATTTAAATACTTCGGTTGTTCTTCAGATAGAGTTCTCCCACCAAAAGCAATTACCCGCCCTTGGATATCGCGGATGGGAATCATCAGGCGATCGCGAAACACATCATAATAACCGCCGCCTTCCTTCCGGGGCTTAATCAATCCGGCTTTTTCCACCAGTTGCACTGGGTAATGTTTATCCTCCACCAGATAGCGATGCAGAGTTTCCCAGCCTGCGGGTGCATAACCTAAGCCAAACTGCTGAATAGTTTCTTCCCTAAATTGGCGTTCAGATTGCAAATATTCATATGCTTTTTGTCCTTGGCTTTGTCTGAGGGCGTGTTGATAAAACTGTCCAGTAGAAGCCAGAACCTCATATAACTGTTCACGTAAAGAAATCTGACGCTGTAATTCTTGGCGTTGTTCTGGTGCGAGAGTTTGCACAGGAACTTGGTAACGTCTGGCTAAATCTAACACCACCTCTGCAAAAGATTGTTTTCCCAAATCCATTAAAAACTTAATGGCATTTCCCCCGGCTTGACAGCCAAAGCAATGGTACATTTGCTTGGTTTGACTGACTGTGAAACTGGGAGTTTTTTCATCATGGAAGGGACACAAACCCACAAAATCTTTGCCGCGCTTACGTAAAACTACGTATTCTGAAACGACATCAACAATATCAGCACGTTGTTTAATTTCCTCAATTGTATCTGGGTGCAAGCGGGGAATTTGCATTTTAGTCCATTGCTTCGTAGTGATAAATGCGGTGAGTCTACCCACTGATAGCTATTATATTCTTGTTGCCAAGCCAACAATCATGTATAAAATTGCTTCAGTTTAATTTTTCGAGGAAATACTGACGATGGGACGTATTTTTATTTCGGCAGCTCACGGAGGTAAAGAAGCAGGAGGCATAGATCCTGGCTCCATAGCAGGTGGTACAACCGAAGCCAGAGAAATGATTCTGCTGCGGGATTTGATTGTAACAGAATTGCGATCGCGGAGTTTTGATGTTTTGGCAGTCCCCGATGACCTCAGCGCCGCCGAAACTATCGCTTGGATTAATTCCCGTGGTCGTCGGGTTGATGTCGCCTTAGAAATTCATGCTGACACTGCTAGCAGTCCGACGGTGCGCGGTGCGGGTGTCTTCTACATCGCCAACAACCAGGAGCGTAAATCTAATGGTGAATTGGTCTTAATGGGGCTTTTGCGCCGTGTAACTCAGTTACCCAATCGGGGAGTTAGGCCAGATACAGATAGCGGTTTGGGGAGTTTAATATTCTGTCGCCAAGTCGTAATTCCTTCTTTATTAATGCAAGTAGGCTTTCTCAGCAATCCAGAAGATCGCTCTTTGCTGCAAAATCGTCGCCGTGATTTCGCTGTGGGAATTGCCGATGGGATAGCATCTTGGAGCCGAGTCATTGACCCAATTTCTGTAACTCCTGTTGCACCAACTTATCCAGCAATTAATATTAATATTAATGGGCAGAAATACGCTGAAAAAGGAATATTAGTTAATGGTAATTCTTACATTCCTATTGATTTAGTAGATCAGCTACGAATTGATTTATCAAAATCACCTAATGTCAACCGCATAAGTTATCAAAAAATCGTTTATATCAAAGCAGTGGATTTGAGAGATTTTAATGTGACTATCGGTTGGGATGCGCCAACTAGCACAGTTAATTTACGCTCAAATTTATCAATTTGCGTTGATCAACTTGACCGGATTATGTCACGGGGAAATACATCAGAAGTTGAGTTACAATTATTCCTGAGAAATAACAATGAAAGTGGTTTACTTAATTTTCCTGACATCCCCAAATTGTATCGAGAAGAAGGTAACGCCGAGGGTGTGAACTATGATATCGCTTTTTGTCAAATGTGTTTAGAAACTGGATTCTTACGCTTTGGGAATGATGTCAGACCTGAGCAAAATAACTTTTCTGGTTTAGGTTCTATTGGTGGTGGTGCAGAAGTTGCATCTTTTTCCAGTGCTAAAATTGGTGTGAGAGCGCATATTCAACACTTAAAAGCTTACGCTAGTTTAGAACCTTTAGTAAACGAAGTTGTAGATCCACGATTTCGCTTTATTACCCGTGGGGTTGCGCCATCAATTTATCAGCTTTCTGGGCGCTGGTCAGCAGATTTAGACTATGGTACAAAAATTCTCGCCATGATGAAACGATTGTATGAGTCAGCAAGACTTCTGTAATTCGTAATTAAAAATGTCACATTTTAAAATTTACTAAATTAAAGGGTATTGGGAACTTTATATGCTCCCAGTACCAAATACCAGAGGAATATCTTAATTTATTACGGTTTTTTGTTATGGTAGAGATTGTATGATTTGTTCCGCCACAAACTCAGGTATTTGAGTCGTATTTTGTAGTAAATTGAGATTGCTTTCAGGAGTTGCTGACATCTGGATATTTTCTGCCTTGAACCGTTCCTGAATCATCTGAATCACATCTGCATGAACTCCCCAAAAATCAACTGTTTTAGTCCAACCACTAATACCTATAGAAAAATAATACTCTTCCAATGACCAGAGAACTTTTCCTGGCTTGGGATCTTCCAGAACTTTCGGGTGTGATTTCATAATTTCCAGCAGTAAGTTTTGGATGCGTTCTAAGTCTTCATTCAAGCCAACCCGCAACCAAATCGATACTTTACGGATTTCCCTATGAGTCAGATTTTCGATCATTCCCTCCCAAACACTATTATTAGGAAGCACATATATCTGACCTTGAAAACCTTCAATTTTAGTACTGGCTAGAGAAATAGAATCAACATAACCCCAAATACCACCAACTTTGATTTCATCACCAATATCAAAGGGTTTGTTAATCATAATCATCAAACCACTAGCAAAGTTACCCAAATTGTTTTGTAGGGCAAAAGCTAACACGAAACTTGCACCCCCAACCAAGGCTAAAATTGGACCAAGGCTGACTTCTAGTGCTGTCAGTGCCAACATGACACCGACCACAACACCACCACGCTTGATAAGCATAACTATAAACTCGCGTAATAGCTCAGATGCACCCCCAATCTGTTTTAAGGAGCGATTCAGGATCATTCCTAGAATCTGAGAAACAATGATGGAGAGAATCACAATACCTACGAATTTACCGATGTGATCCGCCCAGCGTAAGCCACCTTCTCCTGATTGCACCCAGCTTATCAAGCGAACTAATAGACCTTCCGTATCTTGTAAGTCAACTGCAACCATGCTGATGGCTGTGATGTATTTATGATAGGCTTCAGGTTCTCCTCCTTTGCGTTCTAATTCTGCAAGCACAACTTTAAATCTGTCAACTATGGCTGTGCGATCTGATTGCAATTCTGTAACGTAAACTACCATTTCATTTTTAAATTTCGCTTCTGCATTAGCATTTTCATCTAATTGTTCTCCGGCTTGTTCTAGTTTATCTTCCTGAGATTTGAAACTTTCTTGATTGTTAACAGTATCAATTGATCCAGCAACTTTGGTACTACCATCACCTTCAATTTTGGTATTCTCCAACAAACTTGCAGCTTGATTTAGATCTCGAGAAGATTTTTTAGTAGTATCTGGGGTTCTAAACCCTTCTATTTCTTCTATTACTTGCTTGAGAGATTTTTGGGCTGCATCTAGCTGTTCATTCGCTTTTTTAAACTGAAGTGAATCACGAACAGATTCTTTTTTTTTGGTTTGGGCTTCTTCAAAAGCTGTGATTGCTGCATCTAATTTATAAATCTTATTTGTAGCATCATTATAGTCAAAAGAACCAGCAATGAATTGTTCTCGCTGTTTCTTGGTTGCATCTAATACAGCTTTAGCTTGATCTAATTCTGCTGTCTTTTGAGCATTTTCTAGGGCATTTTTTAAGGCATCATCTTGTTGAATATCCTGTTTAGCTTTCTGAGCCTTCTGAATAAATTCCTGTCCTTTTTTCATATCTTTTTTGGCTGCTTCTAATTCTTTTACAGCCTCTCCGTATTCTGGAGAACCAGGAGTCGCAGTCTTGAATTGTGCTTCTGCTGCTTTGAGTTCTTCCACTGATTTCAATAAGAAAGCAGATGCTTCTTTCTCTTGGTTGATGATTCTATTTTCCCGTTTAATAGCTATTTCAGCATTACTAATTCTTTGAACTTTATCTTTGAGCAAGATTAGCCAAGCGGCTGATTCATTTTGCAGTTCTTCTAAAGTTAACGGCTTAACTAATAGTTGCAATTCGTCAGTAGGAACTGTAGGATCTTGAGTCGTAATTGCAAATCTCGGATCTCCATTAACCGCAGGTTGAACTTGTTCTGCTGTTGGTTCTTCTGTTGGCTGTTCTTCCGTTCTTCCTGGTGTACTCCATAATGCGAATACACATACTACGCCAGCGACAATAGTACGAATTCGGTAGTGCATGAATTTTTTCCTGCTTTTTTACAAAAAATAGATAATCATGATTGATAAAACCAGAAAATATCATACTCTACGGTCATAAAATTTACAAATAAATGGTGGAATTTCAAAAAATATCTTAATTTTTATTTAGTAAAAATGCCAAGATAATTAAGTTTTATTTAAACAGGAAAAACCTGTGCGATAATGAGTAGCCTCATAAATTTTGCAAGTGCCTAAACATCGCGTGGCTAAGTTTGGGTGGTTCCGCGATTTCTAATCGCCAGGGCTAGATGCAAGATATGAGCGCCCCAGGAGGGGAAGTCAAAAATCAAAAATCAAAAGTCAAAAGTATTAAATCCCGTCGCAACGAATGAAACAAACACATTTTTCTGGTTTGGCTAAAAACCTTGCTATATAAGGGTTATAAAATGTGTTTGTTAGGAGTTTTCATCTACTAACTGACTCAGTTGATTGACGCAATGCTGTATTAGGCTGTTTTGAAAAAACGGATAATTTCACGGACATGATCGAGAAATTGTCCATCAGTGGAAAGTTGCGCGATCGCACTTCTGGCTTCTCTAGCCAAACGTTCATGTTCAATTTGATTTGTGGCACGTAATTCTTCTAAACTAGCAGTTACCCTGGCTAAATCTCTGCGCGTTTCTTCCGTAAAGCGTTGTTGATTTGCGGGTAATGAGTAATCTAGTTCGGGATTGAGTTGTTCTTCTAAGCGTTTAACTGCGTCCTCTAGGTGAGCAAAACGATTGCGGAGTTCCATCACATCCTCACGGGGATATTGAAATTCTTGGCGAATCATCCTCAAGCGTGCATATAAATATTCGTAGGCGCGGATAGCTGGACGCAGGATGGTTAATAATAAAGCCGCACCAGAACTGATATATCCCACAGCGCTGATACCAGTAGCTGCAAGAGTATAAAGACCCACGGCTGAGAATAAGTGTAAACCAATGGCTACCCAAAGCGATCGCTTGGCTAAAACTCTGACATAATTGATTTGTTTTTCATCTACGGGAATTTGTTTTTCCGTAGATTGTGCGGCTTCTGCTAAGACTTCCTTCGCTTGAAAATGTACACTCCAAGGTACAGTCACAATCACTAATAACCACCAAAAACTTGCACCACCAATTACCCAATCAAGGAAGCTACCAGCAGGTATTTGGAACCATTGCAGTCCGCCAAAACCCAGCAGTACTGCTAGTACAATTAGCACGATAGAATTAATCACAAATCTGAAATTCATTTGCCTAACCCCTGGTGAAATTATCACCTCGATCATGGCTGTGCCTATGAGTTTCTACGGTAAAGCTTATGATAGTTTTTTGAGATGCACATCACCTTAGAGGATTAAATAGCTGCGCCAAGTCTTTGGAGAATCTTGGCTATCCAGTGCCGGAACTAGCAAGCGCCAGCTTTTACCTTCTTGCTGAATTTGCAGATAAACTTCAAAAGGTTGTTGCAGTTGTTTCAACTGTCTTTTTGGGAGATTCAAAATTAAATCGTAGGTTCCCCGCACCCGAAAAGCGGGTAAACTTTGAATCGTCAGGGGTTGTTCCTGCTGAATTTTTAAGCGTTTGATTTCAAAGCCCTGAAAATCCAGATCCAGTTTTTCGTTGAGTTGCTGCTGAGTTTGCTCAACCTGGAATGCGATCGCCTTTTTGACTAACTGAGTATTTGGTAGCAGTCCAATACTTCCACACCCCATCAATAACCCCAGCAAAATCACCGTCACAAAAAGCCGCACCATGTTTTTTGACACACCACACGCCAGCGATAGTATACAACACAATCCAGGTTTTTTGTCAAAAAAAACTCAGCGTACCTTTGCGTTAAAAAAACACTAAGGTCTCATAGCCCCACCTGCAAACAGTTCCCGAAACACATTGCGCCGTTGCTGTGGTGATTCTGGCGTAATCGAACCCCATAAACTTTCCCAGTAAAAAAACGAAATACCGGGAAAAGTGCGATCGCGCACCGTCTCAACCTGTTCTCTAATTTGGGCAATATTCACAGGAGTCTTAGAAGTTCCCGTTAATATCCCAATCCCCACCGGAATGCGAGACCGAGCAAACTTCACTGCTGGTTGTTCTAATTCATTAATAAAACTACTTTGATTATTGCGATATACCTGCAAAATCAACTCATCGACCAAACCTTTCCTCACCCAAGTTTCCCAATCTTGCAAATAGTATTTATAGGAAAAACCTTGTGAATTAGGCGAAAGCGAAACTATAGCATTAGGTTTAACTGCTTTCACACTTTCATATATTTCCGCCATAAAATCAGTAATCTTATTAGCACGCCAACGCATCCATCTGGGATTAAAAGGATCACTAGGAGGACTATTCCCTTGATGTTCTTGGCGATAGAGATCAACAGTGAAAGCATCATAACCAAATTTTACAGGCATTCCAAAGTGATCATCCAACTGAATACCATCCACATCGTAACGACTCACCACTTCCATAATTAGCCCCAAGATAAACTCCTGAACCTCCGGATGCAGAGGATTTAGCCAAGCTTGCTGATGGGCTGAGTTGTCGTTAATTTCCTCCAAAGGAACTTCATTTGTAGATTTTGTTCCTTCTTGACCCATAGTTAACCAGTCTGGATAACGCCGGGCTAATTGAGAATGAGGTGGTGTCATAAAACCGTATTCAAACCAGGGAATCACACTTAAACCTTGAGGTTTAGCAAGTTTGATCAGCTTTGCTAAAACATCCTGTCCACCGTGGATTAAATTAAGTATAGGGTCAGCATCTGAGCCTGTAACCATTTTAGCTCTAGGACTCTTATAAAAAGTATTGCCTCTATTCCAAACTACAGGATAAATCGTATTAAACTTTAGTGCTGATAGTTCGTTAATAGCGCGATTAATTCCCCAAGGTAAAAATAGGACACCACTAGCAACATTAGTTAGCCAAACGCCACGAATTTCCGTTATAGTAGGTAAAATTTTCGGCTGATAAAAAAGTGGTCGCGAAGGAAATGAAAATACTGTTAAGCACACCATTAAACCCAAGCACAGGAAGTAACTAAAGCCACGTCTATTCAACCGATTCATTTCTGCGCTTGACTTTTTTTAGAGCAATACTTGTCACTACAAAGCAAAATTCCATCCCTCCGGAATATGTAGAGATATCATTATCTATTAATTTATAACCCCAGTGTATTAAATCAGTGAACAGTGAACATTTATCAATTATCAAAGCATAAGCTGGGAGATTTTGACCCAATTATGTCTCTTATACCAATTTAATATAAAGATGCATAAATAGAATTTAACCAGAAATCCAGTTCCCCTCCTCGCTTGCGGGGAGGGGTCGAAATAATATGCAGCCTCACAAATAATTGGTATTAACTGATAACTATTCACTGATAACTGTTAAAATTTTTCCACCCCTGCAAACTGCTTCAGGCTGACAGCATTTGCTGCTTCACCACAAGTTCGGGGCGTGGGGAAAATCTTATCAGGATTTGCCAAACCCTTGGGATTAAAAACGAATCTTACCCATTGCATACTTTCTAAATCAGCAGCGCTAAACATATCTGGCATATAGCATTTTTTATCTGCACCAATACCATGTTCACCAGAAATACTACCACCTACCTTTACACAAAGCTTGAGAATTTCCCCGCCCACTTCCTCAACTTTTTCCAACGCGCCTGGAACCGCATTATCAAATAGAATTAACGGGTGAAGATTGCCATCACCAGCGTGAAATACATTGGCAATTTTATAACCAAACTTTTGACTTAACGCCTCAATCTCCTGCAAAACGTAAGTTAATTGAGTTCGAGGAATTACACCATCCTGAACATAATAATCCGGGCTTAAATGTCCAGCCGCAGCGAAAGCCGCTTTCCGACCTTTCCAAAGTTTCAAACGAGTTTCCGGGTCACTAGCAGAAGTGACATTACGCGCGCCATTCTTTTGACAAATTTCCGCCACACGTTGTTTGTTTAGCCCAACTTCCACATCTAAACCATCGATTTCTACTAATAAAATCGCCGTAGCATCGCGAGGATAACAATTTGTCGCCACCACATCCTCAACTGCATTGATGCTAATGTTGTCCATCATTTCCATACCACCGGGAATAATCCCCGCACTGATAATATCAGAAACAGTTTCCGCAGCCGCCTCCACACTGGTAAAATCTGCTAATAAAACACAAATTGATTCAGCACTTTTGAGGATTCGCAGAGTAATTTCTGTAGCGATACCCAAAGTTCCTTCAGAACCCACAAATACACCTGTTAAATCATAACCAGGCATTTCTGGTACTTGTCCACCTAAATCCAGAATTTCCCCGGAAGGGGTGACAATTTTTAAGCCCAAAACGTGGTTAGTGGTAACACCGTACTTGAGACAATGCACCCCACCAGAGTTTTCCGCCACATTACCCCCAATTGAGCAGATAATTTGGCTAGAAGGGTCTGGTGCATAATAAAATCCCGCACCACTTACAGTTTGCGTTACCCAGCTATTAATCACTCCTGGCTGTACCACAATGCGCTGATTATCTAAATCAACATTGAGAATTTGCCGCATTAAGGAAGTGACAATCAAAACCGAATCTTCTGAAGGTAAAGCTCCACCAGATAAACCAGTACCAGAACCGCGTGCGATAAAGGTTACAGAGTATTTGTTGCATATCTTCACCAGTGCGGCAATTTGTTCTGTAGTTCTGGGCAAAACTACCACAGCCGGACGTTGACGATAACTGGTTAAGCCATCGCACTCATAGGTGATGAGTTCTTCCCGACGCTGCACTACACCATTTTTACCAACTACAGCCTCAAATGCTTTAATAATAGGTTTCCAGTTGTATTGCTTTTTCTCTTGGATAAGCATAGTTTTTTATAGTTAGAGGTAGATATATCACCATTGTGACCAGAATAATGCTTTAGGGGAAGTAATAATGCATAATCAACTGGAAGTTGTATTTCTTCTTTTGCGTCTTCTTGTATGTAATAAGTCTAAATTTTTGCTTTCTGGCTCTTTGGGAGTTAGTGGTTGCTGCTGAAGTTTTACATTGGTCGTGGCTAATGGTTTTATGTTAACATTAGAATTGTAATAATTGACTGTTGTACCGGAATGGTCAATATATTTATAATTTCTCCCAACTTTTACTCTGGCAATACCGTCAGAAAAACTCTCAGCATAATCAAATTGGGGAAAAATGACGAGTTGACCTGACAAATTAATATAGCCCCATTTTTTCCCAACTTTTACGGCTGCTAAGTTCTCTGAAAATTTTTCTATATAATCATATTTAACTGGGATAATAGCCTTTCCAGATAAATTAATATAGCCATATTTGTTCCCAAATTTGACACGAGAAATACCTTGAGAGAAACACTCAGCCCAATCAAATTTATTGTTAATTACTAGCTTACCTGTTAAATTGATATAACCCCAATGTAAATCAATTTTTACCAATGCTAATCCTTCCGAAAATTCGTAAGCTTTACTAAATTGCGCCGGGATAACTATCTTACCAAGTTTATTTTTATAACCGTGTTTTTCTCGATGTTTAAAACGTTTTAAATCTAGGGGTAAATTTGGGAGATTTTCCAATTCTTTTTGAGGATTAGCCAGAGGATCACTGAATGCAGATACGCTCATTTCATGAGATAGTTCCTCAGCCTGAATAAATTGTAACTGAATAATGGTTCCTGTTTCGTCAATATGGTGAATTTCACCATCAATTTTTACTTGTGCAATTCCGTTATTAAATTGACTAGCTTCATTAAAATTCGGTGCAATAATAACTTCTCCCTTCTGGTTTTTATAACCCCACTTATTTCCCTGGTTAAATGGTCTTAAGATATGATTCATCTGTTTTTTATAGCCCCAAGCAAACAGCTAAGTAAACTATAACAATATTTCCGCCTGCAATACTTAGTAAATTTACGTATATTGCCCATTGCTTGAAAGGACTTGAAGCAACGAACCCAAATTTCTCATGTATATTCTTAACCCTGTATCTCTGCGTCTCTGCGCGAACTAAAAAACTCCTTCACCTCCCGCCACATTTGCGGAAACAAATTAAGCTAGAAATAACGCTCTTAAATAGTGGATAAAATTATGGTTGAGCAAATTCTGATTAATACAGATGATTTTTATGTGCCAGATGCCAACCTACTAGTTACCGAAGATGATACACCTGTGGACAATTTCGCATCTGCCAAACAACAACGCTTATTAGTCGGTTCTCTTTTTAGTTCTTTACAAAATCAGACTTTTTTAGCTGAGGCTAATGTGGGTGTTTACTATACAGACCTTCAGCCCCCCATTGTACCAGACGTTTTTCTGAGCTTAGATGTCCAAATTCCAGAAAAGTGGTGGGACAAACACAATCGTTGTTATATGGTTTGGCGTTTTGGTAAACCTCCAGAAGTTGTGATGGAAATTGTCTCTAATAAAGAAGGTGATGAATTAGGTAAAAAGTTAGAAATTTATGAGCAAATGCGGGCGAGTTACTATATTGTCTATGACCAAAATCAGCAATTAGGAGAACAAGCATTACGGATTTATGAACTCAGGGGAAGACGTTATTTTGAAACTTCAGAAACTTGGTTAGAACAAGTCGGTTTAGGTTTAACTCTGTGGTCAGGGAAATTTGAAGGTAGACAAGATAATTGGTTACGCTGGTGCTACCAAGATGGAACTATTCTACCTACTGGAGATGAACGGGCTGAACAAGCTGAACAGCGCGCCCAATTGTTAGCAGAAAGACTCAGGGCTATGGGCATAGATCCTGATACTGTTTAGAAACGGTATCTAATTTTAATCAATTAAGCTAGAAATAACGCTCTCAAATAGTGGATAAAATTATGGTTGAGCAAGTTCTCATCAATGCAGATAATTTCTATGTGCCAGATGCCAACCTACTAGTTACCGAAGATGATACACCTGTGGACAATTTCGCATCTGAAAAACAACAACGCCTCTTGGTTGGCTCTCTTTACAGTTCCTTACAAAACCAGATTTTTTTAGCAGCCGCTAATGTGGGTGTTTATTATGCATACAGAAAACCGCCTATTGTCCCTGATGTTTTATTTAGCTTAGATGTCCAAATACCCGAAAAATGGTGGGACAAGCAAAATCGTTGTTATATGCTTTGGGAGTTTGAAAAACCTCCAGAAGTTGTGATGGAAATTGTCTCTAATAAAGAAGGTGATGAATTAGGCAAAAAGTTAGAAATTTATGAGCAAATGCGAGCGAGTTACTATATTGTCTATGACCCTAATCAACAATTAGGAGAACAAGCATTACGAATTTATGAACTCAGGGGAAGGCGTTATTTTGAAACTTCTGAAACTTGGCTAGAACAAGTAGGTCTGGGTTTAATTCTGTGGTCAGGTGCATTTGAAGGTAGACAAGATAATTGGTTGCGCTGGTGTTACCAGGATGGAACTATTCTACCTACTGGAGATGAACGGGCTGAACAAGAAAAGCAACGCGCCGAACAAGAAAAGCAACGGGCTGAACAAGAAAGGCAACGGGCTGAAGAAGCTGAACAACGCGCCCAATTATTAGCAGAAAGACTCAGGGCTATGGGCATAGATCCTGATACTTTGTAGAGGCTTTGTAGAGATGTTTGATGAAATGTCTCTACACATTCTTCGTAAATTCTTCTACTCGTTGCCAAACCTTTTCTAATAAATCAGGATCATCGGCATCAAACCACTCAATTTGGGAATACGCCTTAAACCAAGTACGCTGTCGCTTGGCAAATTGTCGCGTGTGTAAAACCGTTAATTCCTTTGCTGATTCTAAAGAAATTTCACCTGCTAAATATTGCCTGATTTCTTGATATCCCAATGTATTCAACAAAGGTAAATCAGTTCCGTATTTTTGACAAAGATATTCTACCTCAGCTACCAAACCATCAGCGATCATTTGTTCTGTGCGCTTGTGAATGCGTAGCCTGATTTTTTCGACTTCGCAATCTAAACCAATTTGCAAAATTGGATAATCTGGGGGGTTCTCTCCTTGCTGCTGGGATATGGGAATTCCAGTGATGTAAAATACTTCTAATGCTCGTAAAGTCCGCACAGTATCATGAGGATGAATTTTCTGGGCTGCGATCGCATCTACTTGTTGTAGTATTCCATATAGGGTCGTTTGTCCTAAAGATTCCAGCTGCGATCGCAATTCCTGATCTGGTGCAACTCTGGGAATTTTCATCCCTTGAACAATAGAACGTATGTATAAACCCGTACCTCCAACTAACAGCAATGGCGCAACCCGAAGAGCCGTAATTAAGCCTTGTGCTTGTTCCTGATAGTCTGCTACCGTCATAGTGTCTGTGGGATTGCAGATATCTATTAAATAATGTGGCACTAACTTTCGTTCTGCCAATGTTGGTTTAGCCGTACCAATATCAAATTCTCGATACACCTGACGGGAATCTGCACTCAGGATCACAGAACTTAACCGCATCGCCAAATTCAATCCCAAGCCTGACTTACCAGTCGCCGTCGCACCACAAATTACAATCAATTTAGTCATTAGTCAATCAATTTTAGATTTTAGATTTTAGATTTTGGATTAGACTGCAATCTAAAATACTCGCTGCCGCTAACGCCAATTCAAAATCCAAATTCTTTGGTCATTAGTCAACACTTCCCATACTCCGGACTCTCCCGTAAAGCTTTTGTGATAAAATCTTAAAGCTTTTATATCGTTTTTGCTGATGGGCAGTTTCAGCCCAGGCATTAAGTTAATTTTTATCACAAGCATGGGATGCAATTGTGTTGTTTAATTGAACTTCGCGTTGCGGTTCTCTGACACAAAACTTTATAGTACAGAAGCAATCTAGGAAATCTCAATTTTTGAGGCGATAAATTCAAAAAACTTATGGGGTTACATCCCCTATATAAACTTCTCATAAAATTGGTCTACAGTCGCCAGTAACCCTTTTGTGTTAGAATTTTGGTGTGTTTTGACTTTTTTGTTTTTGGGCGACTTTAAACCCACGCATCAGGAGAATTTTCATGACGAGCAGTTACAGTGCCGATCAGATTCAAGTTCTGGAAGGTCTGGAAGCCGTCCGCAAACGGCCAGGGATGTACATCGGTACTACCGGGCCGCGAGGACTCCACCATTTAGTTTATGAGGTGGTAGATAACTCTATTGATGAAGCTTTGGCGGGTCACTGTACCCATATAGAAGTGGATATCAATGCTGATGGTTCCGTGACTGTCACAGATGACGGTCGGGGTATTCCGATCGATACTCACTCGCGAACTGGTAAATCGGCTTTAGAAACCGTGTTAACGGTACTACACGCCGGTGGTAAGTTTGGCGGTGGTGGTTACAAGGTTTCCGGCGGATTGCACGGGGTCGGTCTTTCTGTGGTTAACGCCTTGTCAGATGTGCTGGAAGTAACAGTTTGGCGAGATAACAAAGTTCATGTCCAGCGCTATGAACGAGGTGTACCAGTTACTGAACTGGTAGCCAAGCCTGACAAAGAAGGGAAAACGGGAACTTCTATCAAGTTCAATCCTGATAGCCAAATTTTTATCAATAGCGTTGAGTTTGATTACATCACTATCGCGGGTCGCCTGCGGGAGTTGGCTTATCTGAATGCAGGTGTCAAAATTACCTTTGGCGACCACCGTTTAGAACTGCTGAAAAGCGATACACCCAGAATAGAAACCTACGAATACAAGGGTGGGATTAAAGAGTATATCGCTTACATGAACCGCGATAAGCAACCACTGCACGAAGAAATTATTTATGTGCATGGGGAACGCAATAACGTCCAAGTGGAAGTTTCTTTACAATGGTGTACTGACGCTTACACAGACAACGTGCTGGGTTTTGCGAATAATATTCGCACCATTGATGGTGGTACTCACCTCGAAGGTTTGAAGGCGGTTCTGACTCGGACTTTAAATGCGATCGCACGTAAGCGCAATAAAATTAAAGAAAATGAATCTAACCTCAGTGGCGAACACGTCCGGGAAGGTTTAACAGCAGTCATTTCCGTTAAAGTCCCAGACCCAGAATTTGAAGGACAAACCAAAACCAAACTCGGTAATACTGAAGTTCGCGGTATTGTTGATTCCTTAGTGGGAGAAGTTCTCTCTGAATACTTAGAATTTCATCCGGGAATCGCTGACTCGATTTTAGATAAAGCTATTCAAGCCTTTAAAGCCGCAGAAGCCGCCCGTCATGCGCGGGAATTAGTCCGACGCAAATCTGTCCTGGAATCTTCGCCATTACCTGGTAAATTGGCTGATTGCAGTTCTCGTGACCCCAGCGAGTCAGAAATCTTTATCGTGGAAGGCGACTCAGCGGGTGGAAGTGCGAAACAAGGACGCGATCGCCGCACCCAAGCCATCCTCCCCCTGCGTGGTAAAATTCTCAACATTGAGAAAACAGACGACGCGAAAATCTACAAAAATAATGAAGTCCAATCTTTAATTACAGCCCTCGGTTTAGGCGTGAAAGGAGACGAATTCGACTCCACCCAACTGCGCTATCACCGCATCGTAATTATGACCGACGCTGACGTAGATGGCGCGCATATCCGGACACTGTTGTTAACTTTCTTCTATCGATATCAGCGCGCACTGATTGAACAGGGTTTCATATATATTGCTTGTCCTCCACTATTTAAAGTAGAACGAGGCAAGAATCATGAATACTGCTATAGCGAACGGGAACTGCAACAGTACCTGGGAACACTTCCCAGCAACGCCAACTACAACATCCAACGCTTCAAAGGTTTGGGGGAAATGATGCCTCAACAACTCTGGGATACTACTATGAACCCAGAATCTCGAAAAATGAAGCAAGTAGAAATTGAAGATGCCGCCGAAGCTGATCGTATTTTTACCATTTTAATGGGCGATCGCGTTGCACCCAGACGCGAATTTATCGAAACCTATGGTTCTAAACTCAATTTCACAGATTTAGATATCTAAACATCCAGCTAATAAGTAGCCATCTTCCATCAGTGAACAGTTATCAGGCGGATGGTGGAGGATTTAAACCCGCTACCAACGCCTTTAACCAATTAGTAAGGGACTTAAACGCGGCGAATGAAATTGATCACTATCAACGGTTAACACTCTGAAAAAATTAAATACTCATAGGTTGGGGAGTCACTGTTTCCCGACTTATAAGTAGGTAAGCAGGAATAAACAAAACTATATTACAGCTTGTAAATACTCCTGAAACCCTTACCAATGACCAATGACAAAGGACAAATGACGACCCTAGCTAGTTAACTTTATTTACGCCGACCTACTTAGCACGTTTTGAGCAACGCAAAACCCAACGCTGGCGAAGATGTTGGGTTTCCTTACGTGCAGCCAACCGACACATCTGAAGTCATAAATATTCGTGCCTACCTACTGAAGTATTTTCAAACTATGCCGTTAGGCTGAGGGACAATATACCTAAAATTATTAACTATTGTCAGTAATTGTCTACTTAACGGAATTTTCACAAAACGATGAAAGTCAGTCAAAAGTTCATCAGAAAAGTATTGTTTAATATGATCAGTTTAGGCAGCCTAGTGGCTCTATCTGCCTGTGCCGAACCGATTACACAAGCTCCACCTTCTTCACCTCCCGTAACCGAAACTTCTCCGGCGGCTCCTCCCGTTGCAGATACTCGTCTAGAAACAACTGCTGATCTCAATTTAGCCGAACTGACACAAGCAGCCGCCAAGGAAGGACAGTTTCAAACGCTAACAAGGGCAGTGGAAGCCGCCGGCTTACAAGATCAATTGGCAACCCCAGGGCCTTACACAGTATTTGCACCTACCGATGCCGCTTTTAACGCCTTACCCGCAGGTACTTTAAACAACCTCTTGAAACCAGAAAACAAAGACCAATTAACGAAGTTACTTGCCTACCACGTTGTCCCAGGACAATTTACCTCTAGTCAACTGACATCTGGAGAAGTCAAGACAGTTGAGGGTAGTCCTGTCACAGTCAATGTTGATGATGCTACCAAAGGTATCACTATTAACAATGCTAAGGTGACTCAAGCAGATATTCCCGCTAGCAACGGCATCGTTCACGTAATTGATCAGGTAATTCTGCCACCTAATTTTCCAGATACTTAGAATACAAGCCCAATATCACATAATTTCATAAAAAACAATGGCTCCCTGGTTTGATTTTCGAGAAAGCTAGAACAAAAACCGGGGAAATTTTATTTGTGCTTTTTAGTCAGTGAAAATTGTTTGATAAAATACATAAGGATGGAATTATCATCACTATTAGTTTTTAGCTATGACTTAAAACACACAACTGATTTATTGTCAAGGTTTATCCCACAGTGATGAAGTAATCACTAGTCATTAGTTGTTTGGAGTGCATACCCCACCGCTTGTGGTTTGCTGATCTAAAGACTAATGACTTGGAGTAGGGGGTTGATTTCCGATGATTGCGAGATCCCAACTGTATCGGCACTTCAGTCAGAGTCAAAAGCACAGCTCCATAACTTTGGGCTTAATTTCTCCCACAAGTTAGAAGAGCATTTGTTATGCTTGAATAGCAAAGCGAAATCTTGTCTAAAAAGCAAAATTGGCTAAATATCTTAAGGATTCAATATCACAGAATCACAACATTATCCTTAAGCCAAAAGTATTATATTTAACAATTTTGTTACTGAAAGCCCCTCTGCAAGTAGGTTCTCAACCGATCATCTGACTGTTCTATGTCCCAACTTTTCACTGCTAATACCTTCCAGTATTGCCGAAGTGATGGCGATTATTTTGCCTGTATCATCTAGATATTTGGTTTAAGTAGGCTAATATCTCTAATTTTGACTGTCAAATTTCTGCTGAATTGATTAAAATATCGGTGTATACAATAAGAACAGTTTGTCAACTTTCATTGGGTTGAAATTTCAGCAGTGCGCTAACGTGTGAATAAGACCAATCAGTCAAATCTCAATTGTTTGCCATTTCGCTGATTCTGCCACAGCCTCAACTCCTTAGTTTAGGCATTTGGCCTCAGTAAGTTAAGTGTCTTAAGATCAGCATTACCATTCTTGCTGTACTTAGACTGTCAGAATCTTCATGCAACTCTTAAGATTGAGCCATTTATGAAGGAAATGTAATAATGGGTGCATTAATATTTCTCGCTTAAGTTAACATTAAAAAAACTGTTTCTAAGTAATTAATGTTGCAGATCATACTGAAAAGTATGTAAAAGCGGGTGTAGTTTCCTTTGAATGTAAAGATAATGTCACTAAGATGCCAAAAAGTTTGAGAAAACTTTAAGGGCATGACTACCATTTCCAATATCTTTTTGTTATTAGTGGCTTTACCTTGCACAATGGCATCATGATTAATACACAAAAAGAGTGCAATTTTTGTGAAACAGGCTACAATCGGAAAAGTCTTTATCAGAAAATATGCCAACCCTCATATTACAGTCCTATTTTGTTTATATGGAGTGGTAGATTTTTGAGATCAAGACAAGCCTTTGTTTAGACGAATTAGTTAAAACTTGTATGTGATAGCAACACATATGATTTCTAACTAAAATGAGCAAGTCAGCAGTAACTGCGACTTTCCATATACAGTCAAAAAATCCTCTATGAAGAGGAGCAAAACTTCCGAAAAGATTTCCGGGAAAACAGCCTAAAACCCGATTTTCGGTAGTTAACTCGCTCATTTAAAAAGAGCAGTAAACACATCTTGAGTAATTGATTCTGCAAGGAGCATGAGGAACGCGGCATGAACCAGGCTAACAACGTACTCGAAAGCATTTATCAGCCTGACCTAGAAATAATAAATCAGCCTGAGCTCGAGTTAGAACTCTTAGTCGAAGAAGAAGAAGAAGAAGAGGACTTGCTGATTAACGATGATGGCGAAGATGAGTTTTTAGAGCCTCAGTCTGATGAGGACGACACAAAGTCTGGAAAAGCCGCTAAATCACGTCGTCGGACACAAAGCAAGAAAAAGCACTACACCGAAGACTCGATTCGCCTTTATCTGCAAGAAATTGGTCGGATTCGCCTATTGCGGGCAGACGAAGAAATCGAATTGGCGCGAAAAATCGCCGATTTGTTGGAATTGGAAAGGGTGCGGGATAGACTGCAAGAACAGTTAGAACGCGAACCTGAATATCGGGAATGGGCAGAAGCCGTACAGCTACCATTACCAGCATTTCGTTATCGCCTGCATATTGGTCGCAGGGCAAAAGATAAAATGGTGCAATCGAACCTGCGTCTTGTGGTGTCAATTGCCAAGAAATACATGAATCGTGGCTTGTCCTTCCAAGATTTAATTCAGGAAGGTAGTCTCGGTTTGATTCGCGCCGCAGAAAAATTTGACCACGAAAAAGGTTATAAGTTTTCTACATACGCTACATGGTGGATTCGTCAAGCAATCACCCGTGCGATCGCTGATCAATCCCGTACTATCCGCCTACCGGTTCATCTCTACGAAACCATTTCGCGGATCAAGAAAACTACCAAGTTGCTATCTCAAGAAATGGGTCGCAAACCCACTGAAGAAGAAATCGCTACTCGCATGGAAATGACCATCGAGAAGTTACGATTTATTGCTAAATCTGCCCAGTTACCCATCTCATTAGAAACGCCCATCGGTAAAGAAGAAGATTCTCGATTGGGCGATTTTATTGAATCCGATGGTGAAACTCCAGAAGATCAGGTTTCCAAAAATCTGCTGCGTGAAGACCTGGAAAAAGTCCTCGATAGCCTCAGTCCTCGTGAACGTGATGTTCTCCGACTCCGCTATGGTTTGGATGACGGTCGCATGAAGACTCTGGAAGAAATTGGACAGATTTTCAACGTCACTCGCGAACGGATTCGTCAAATTGAAGCGAAAGCACTCCGCAAGTTACGTCACCCGAATCGCAACAGTGTTCTTAAGGAATATATTCGGTAGTTATTAGTTATTAGTCATTAGTCATTAGCTTTACACCAATGTCTGATGACTAAAAAAATGACAAACAATTAAAAAACCTGGTAGTGAATCAGCATTACCAGGTTTTTCTTTATTTTTTTATGTAGCTAATTCTGTATAGTCAAATTTACAGAATGCCCCAAAAATGCAGAAAACCTTGACCAGAAAATAACTCAACGAGTGCGGCTGCTAAAAAGCCAATCATTGCCAAGCGACCATTCCAAATTTCGGCTTGGGGTGTAAAGCCCCAACGCCAATCGTTGCGATTTTCATTTACGGGAGCATTAACATTTGTTGCGTTTGTCATGGTTGGCACTCCAAACTAGATTTACGAAGTATTATTTCCTTATGTAAACTAATATAACAAAAATATTGAGAAATACCAAGTTTATTTATATTTTTATTGCTATATATTGACTAAGTTATTTATCTTTGATATCCAAAAACCAGCATCTATCGTAGGGTAGATTTACTAAAGGACTGACAAATAAATATATTTATTGCTATATATTAGCAACTATTGCACCATTTGATTGGAGATTTTTGGCTCAAAAGTTCAGATAATCTGTATTTGTTATGGAAAATCAAGATTTAGCAGTTGTCTTTCTTATAGAAAATTTTTGCAGTTATGGCAACCGCTAAGGAAGTTAAGAGATAAACTGATAATCAAACTTAGATACCAAAAGGGTTTTAACCCACTCCCTACTCCCCACTCCCCACTCCCCAGCTATATGACAATACGGTTCAGTTAAGGAACCAAATTGTTTGTCACAGTAATTTTTTTTAACGAACCGCAGAGGCACAGAGGACACAGAGAGTTAAGAAAGAGAAGAAAAATTTGCTTAACTGAACTGTATTGAGCTATATGAAAGTAAAAACCTCACAGGTAGAATCAGTGTGAGGTTCAAATCAGTTTTACTGGTTGTTCTGGTGTCAATTGGGCTGATTACATTCGCACTTCGGCAACAGTGATAATTCTTTCATCACGGTTCAGGTCAATAATGCTTTCACCCTTACCATCTCTACCTAATATCGGCACTGTGTCCACAGGTATCCGCACAACACGCTCTTTATTGGTTACTAGTGCGACCTCAGCAGAGGCGATCGCCTGAATCATACCAGCTAAATGATCGGTTTTGCTGGCAAATTTCAGCGATTGTGTGCCTAAATTACCCCGGTCAGCCCGTTTTAAATGACTCACAGGTAGGCGTTTGGCATATCCTTCTTCTGTAACTAGCAACAAGTTATCTTCCCCAGCCGCAGTGACACAGCCCACCATTTTTTGATGTTTCAGCAGGCGCAATGCTTGTAACCCCATGGCCGTCCGACCCATAATCGGCAGTTGTTGATCATCGGCGGCGAATTTTAACAAGCGTCCGCCCGAACTGGCTAAAATCAAATTTTCCTTGGGAGTGGTTAACTGGGTAAATAACAATTCATCATCTTCTTTGAGCTTTAAAATCGTAATTCCCCGACGAGTCAGATTCGTAAATTCTCCCAAAGTCAGGCGCTTAATTCGCCCCTCCTTGGTCAGGAGAACCATCTGCCTAGTTTCCAAATTCTCTGGAAGAATCAGGCGACCAACCAAGGCTTCTTGAGCGCCTTGAGCCGTAGTACTGAGCATGGTAATCAGTGGTGTTCCCCGTGGAGAACGTCCGGTGGTAGGGCGAATATCTCCCACATTCACAGGGTAAACTTTGCCACTGCTGGTAATGACCAGCAAGTCTTGATCTGTGGCGGTCAAATCGGTTTGGATGATGAAGTCATGATCAGGTAGACCGTTTTCAACTTTCGATTTCTTTCCTGATGGCTGAAGGCGACGCACATATCCCCGTTGGCTAAATTCTAAGACTACTTCTTCTGCTGGTTCAGAAGAGGGTGAATTTTGGGGATTGATTTCGGCGGCTGTGCTGGGAAGTTTTTCGACTCCTTTGACTTTGGCAAACTCCTCATTACTCCTAGCTAAGAGCTTCGTTCGGCGAGGATTGTTATATTTGCGCTTGAGCGATCGCAAATCTTTTTTCAGTGTCTTCAGTAATTCGTGGCGATCGCTGAGTAATCTTTGCAATGAATCAATTTGCTCACTGAGTTGCTCAAATTCTTGCTGCAAATTGTGCCGTTCTAAACTGGTGAGGCGGCGTAATGGCATCGCTAGAATAGCATCTCCCTGTGACTCACTCAAATCCAGACGGCTACAGAGGCTCATTTTTGCCGTAGTCCCATCAGCAGCTGTTCGCAAAATTTCAATTAATTGATCCAGTTGCGATAATGCTTTGAGCAACCCGGACACGATATGCAACCGACTTTCTGCCTTACCCAACTCATAACTGTAACGACGGTTGAGGGTTTGCTCGCGGAATTTCAAAAATTCCTGTAACATTTGCCGCAAACTTAACTGGCGGGGTTGTCCATCTACCAAGGCTAAGAGAATCGCCCCAAAGTTGCTTTGCAAGGCGGTTTGGTGATACAAGTGTTGCAGAAGTTCTTGGGGGTTGGTATCGCGTTTGAGTTCAATTACTACCCGCATTCCTTCGCGATCGCTTTCGTCCCGCAAATCAGAAATTCCATGCAAACGACCGTGATTGACTAAATCTGCTACTTTTTCAATCCAGGCAGCCTTATTCACTTGATAAGGCAATTCTGTGATAATAATTGCCGTCCGTCGCTTACTTCCTCTAGTAGGGGCAATTTCCTCTGTATTGGCGACTCCTCGCAACACAATACTACCCTTACCACTGGTGTATGCTTCCCGAATCCCTGTATCACCAACTATTTCTCCCCCGGTAGGAAAGTCGGGGCCAGGAATGATTTCCCATAACTTTTGTTCTGACAAATCCGGTTGGTCAATTAAAGCAATCAAGCCATCCACTAATTCTCCCAAGTTGTGCGGGGGAATATTGGTAGCCATACCGACAGCAATACCAGAACAGCCATTCAGCAATAGAAAAGGCAATTGAGCCGGGAGTACGGTGGGTTCTTGTTGGGAATTATCAAAGTTACCGATAAATTCCACAGTTTCATCGCCAATTTCTGCCAACATTCCTTCATGGCTGATGGCGGCGAGACGCGTTTCTGTGTAACGCATGGCGGCTGGTGGGTCATTATCGACGCTCCCAAAGTTACCATGTCCTGACAATAGGGGATAGCGGCAGGAAAATTCTTGTACTAATCTGACTAAGGCATCATAAACTGATTGGTCACCGTGAGGATGGTATTTACCCAGGACATCTCCGACTACACGGGCGCACTTACGATAGGGTCTATCTGGCGTTAAACCTAGTTCATGCATAGCATATAAAATCCGCCGATGCACTGGTTTTAAGCCATCACGCACGTCTGGTAACGCCCGCCCAACAATCACACTCATGGCATATTCTAAGTAAGACCGTTGCATCTCCGTGTGCAGGGCTGTTGTGATTACCTGTCCCGTGGGGAGAAGGTTTAACTGTTTTGCCATGAGTTTTTTCCCTGAAATTTAATTACACAAAGGTCACTTGAATTGAACACCGCAGCAAACACAGCATAACGGATGAAATGGCTTTCCTAACACAATCTTGATAGTCAAAGGATAAATAGCAGTAGTATTATCCTTGATGACGGGGTGGTAATTTGATCATTAAAAAGGAGCTAGACAACTGTTTTTGTCAGGTTGTCATCTCCATCTAGTCTATAAATAAAATTCTCATGAAAACTGTTCTAATTGTTGAAGACGATCTGATTAATGCTCGCGTTTTTTCCAAAATTTTGACCAAGCGGGGTGGCTTGGATGTAAAACATACAGAAAATGTGGAAGAAGTTATGGAAATCGCCCACTCAGGAGCAGCCGACCTGATTTTAATGGATGTTTCTTTGTCTAGAAGTGTTTACCAAGGTCAGTCTGTTGATGGGATCAAAATTACACAAATGTTGAAATCCAACCCAAAAACGGCACATTTACCTGTTATTCTGGTAACCGCACACGCTATGCAAGGCGATCGCGAGAACTTTCTCAAGCAAAGCGGCGCTGATGGCTACATCTCTAAGCCCGTTGTTGATCATCAACAGTTTGTTGAACAAATCATTGCACTTCTCCCCCAAGATATCCACTAAAAACTGACGATTTATGTCAGGAATACTCGCCCACTCAGACTTTGGGCGAATAGTTCCTGCATTATATAGTATTTATGTACTATAAGATGTCAAGTAAAAAAGGCAGAAGGTAAAGATTGTTGAATTTTGCCTCTGGGGATAGCACCTGTAAATCCGAATTAGCAATGAGTAATTACGCCCTTACCTGACGGCTGATTAGTTTTCCTGTGGCTCTAGAGCCGCTTGAATGCGTGGCAATTCTAAGAACTTTTTCGCATCAGAGAGTAATTTTTCACCCCAGAGATTTTCCTTGAGGAAATCTAAATTGGCATAGCGCTGATCTATGCCGAGTGCGGCTTCTCCCATTGACAGGGCTTGTTGGCGGTCGCCTTGATTATACAGTGCCACTGCTAATGCTAATAAAGGTTCTGCGGCTTGTTTGTCGATGTTAACAGAAGCTCGCCATTGCTTAATCGCGCTGTCAACATCACCCTGTTCGTATTTGATTAAGGCAACGTTGTTAATCGCCGGCCAGAATTTTGGATCTTGAGAGAAAGATTTATTGTACTGGGCGATCGCTTCTGGCAATCGACCTAACATATAGTAAGCATTCCCCAAATCAAACAAGCCTTCTGGGTTGTCAGGTTTTAACTGCAAACCTTTTTGGTAAAGCGCCGCCGCTGCTTGGTAATTTTGCTGTTGAAAATTAGCCGAACCCAAAGCAAACACAACGTCAGAATTTTGGGGATTGATCGATTGTGCTTTTTGCAAAGCCGCGATCGCCGCATCAAAATCTTTGGCTTGCAAATGTAAACCACCTAACAGAAACCAGACTCTATCATTATTAGGAGCCAGTTGACTAGCCAATCTAGCCCGTGGCAAAGCCAACTCAAACTGCTGAAATTGTCCGAGTTGAGCTGCTTCTTGTGCTAAACCCAACCCTTGTTTTTCCAAATTTTCTGCATCTATTTGCAGTGTATGAGGTATCAGTGCCTGTGCGTGAACTGCCTTGGGCATATTCCACAAACTACAGACAACCAGAAGAGAAATCAAACTAATATGTTTAGGCACACTACAGCCCCTTAGCCACAAATCAAGGAATCTTCCAGCTAGCTTATACGATCTCTACTTGAGAAGAAAGGTAAAGTTTATAGTCGTGAGCGCTGGCTGCATCCATCACCTTAACTAATTTAGCTGCTGATATCAATCACCATTGTCAGGAATTGAAGAACGCAGGAGGACAATTAGTCGGGGATTCTGACCTGTGACTGATTGAAAACCACTGGCGATCGCCAAACTACATCACCTATTTTGAACCCACAAGCAAATTGATGACTTTAGTCATACACCATTTTCAATTAATAGTGACTGCGGTCATGCCTCAAATTGAGTGTTTGTCGTTAATAATTACTTGTATCCATTGCCAATATCTCTGTCCGCACATCAACACCATTAAATTTCTGGGAAAATCAGAAGTCAAACCTTCCCTGTGGCTGACTCCCCATACCTAAAATAGGAGCTGCTGCGAGGAACGAAGAGGTGAGGTGAAAAGATAGCAGGTTACAATTGATTACAATACAATCATCCCAATTTTGGATGAAATTACTGAATCTCTAAACTACGGTCAGCCCTTTTTATAGTCATAAATAGAAACTAACGAAAATGCAAGTATAGGGCTACCAGGCGACAGTTCTAGCCGTTCAGAACTAGCTCGGTAGCCATTTTTTCTCAACACGAACTTTATTATATTTCTATGAAACTTGATACATCAAAGCCAGTAGATGCTTCATCTTTGATCACAAAGGTGGAGAAAAAGAGCCGCAAGCATTGGCTGTCTTGGTTACTCATCCTCGGACTTGTGGGTGGTGTGGGCTATGCAGTTTATTACCAATTAGCCCTCCGTCCCCACCAAGAAGCCAGAGAACGGGTGCTGACACAGCCTGTAGAAAGGCAGAGCTTAACGGTCACAGTTTCCGCTAATGGCACAGTCAAGCCTGAGAGGTCAATCAACCTCAGCCCTAAAAATTCTGGAATATTAAAAAAACTGTTGGTGAAAGAAGGAGATATCCTCACAGAAGGACAAATTGTCGCTTACATGGATGATTCCAACCTGCAAGGACAACTCACCTCGGCTCGTGGACAACTGGCGCAAGCTCAAGCAAATCTCCAAAAGTTAGAAGCAGGTAATCGTCCTCAAGATATTGCCCAAGCTCAGGCACAATTAGAGGAAGTGCAAGCAAATCTGCGAAGGGCAGAAACAGGAAATCGTCCCCAGGAAATTGCCCAAGCTCAAGCCCGCTTAAACAGCGCTCAAACTAATTTAAATCAAACAGAAGATAATTTACGCCGCAACCAGCAACTCTACAATGCTGGCGGTATTTCTCTGCAAATTCTCAACCAAATCCGTGCCGACCGTGACAACGCCCAGTCCCAGGTAAATGAAGCCCAGCAAGCATTGGCGTTGCAACAAGCAGGATCACGTCCAGAAGATATTGATCAACTCAGAGCGACAGTCAGGCAAAGACAGGAAGCTGTGGGACTTTTGAGAGCCGGAACGCGACGAGAAGATATTGATGCTGCTCGCGCTCAAGTGATGTCGGCTCGTGGTTCGCTGCAAAATATTCAAGCCCAAATCAATGACACGATTATTCGCGCTCCTTTTGATGGTTTGGTGACGAGAAAATTTGCAGATCCAGGGGCTTTTGTGACTCCGACAACTGCGGGTAGTGACGTATCTTCTGCTACTTCTTCTTCTATCTTGTCTTTGGCTTCCATCAATGAGGTGGTGACAAGTTTAGCTGAAACTAATATTTCCCAAATTAGCCTTGGTCAACCAGTGACGATTACAGCCGATGCTTACCCAGGAGAAACTTTTGCCGGAAAAGTCAGTCAAATCGCTGCTCAAGCTGTTGTAGTGCAGAATGTTACCAGCTTTGAAGTGAGGGTATCACTGGCAGACCCTGAAAGCCGACTGAGGTCAGGAATGAATGTGGAAGCAGAGTTTCAAGTTGATCAGGTAGAAAATGCTTTAGTCGTGCCGACAGCTGCGGTTGTACGTCGAGAAAATAGTACAGGTGTGTTTGTTGGCGGAGCTGATGGAGAACCTGTTTTTACTCGCATTGAAACTGGGGTGACTGAGAATAACTTTACTGAAGTGAAGTCTGGTTTGTCAGGAGATGAGGAAGTTTTGCTGAGTTTTCCACCGGGATCACGTCCGCGCTCAACACCACGAGGGGGTATTCTTCCTGGTATGGGTGGTGGTGGGGGCGGTGGTCGAAATCGAGGCGATCGCCCTTAATTTTAGGTTTAAATTACCAATATGCTAAAAACTGTTAACAAAGTTCCGAATACCCGTAAAGTACCATTGCTAGAAATTTTGTCAATGGCAGCAGAAACACTGTGGAGTAACAAATTACGCACAGGATTAACTATGCTGGGTGTGATTATTGGCATTGCTTCCGTGATTGCCATTACTTCTGTGGGTCAAGGGGTGCAAAGGGGTGTTGAGCAACAGATTCAGGGTTTGGGTACTGATGTGATTCAAGTTTTGGCTGGTGCGGCTAGAAGCGGTAATGTGCGTCAAGGTGTAGGTTCTAGTAGTACTTTGACTTGGCAAGATGCTCAGGCGATCGCCACACAAGCCCCATCAGCTGAAGTTGTTTCTGCCTACCTCCAACGCAATACACAAGTTGTTTATGGACAACAAAATACTTCTACAACCGTTTTTGGCACAGATTTGAATTACCCAGAAGCGCGGAATACTTTTCCCCAGCAAGGAAGATTTTTTACTCAAGAAGAACTCGATAAGGCGACACAGGTAGCTATTATTGGCCCTACAGTCCAAAGGACACTGTTTGGGCAAAATGCCAATGTCATCGGTGAGAGAATCCGCATTCAGGGAGAGCCTTATGAAGTAATTGGGGTGATGGAACCTAAAGGTTCTCAAGGTCCCAATGATCGAGATGACCAAGTTTTTATTCCTCTCACCAGTATGTCGCGGCGAATTGTCGGTAACAATGCCCTTACAGGTATTTCTGTGAATGGGATTTTAATTAAATCCAGTGATCCGGAGAAGTTAGAAGCGGCTCAGTTTCAAGTTACCAATCTGTTACGCTTACGCCACAATATCTATCCACCACAACCCGATGATTTTCGCCTGACTAACCAAGCTGATATTGTCAGCACCTTCACTAATATTGTCGGTTTATTTACAGTCATGATAGTCGCGATCGCCGGAATTTCCTTAGTCGTTGGGGGGATTGGCATTGCGAATATTATGCTGGTTTCAGTTGTGGAACGGACGCGAGAAATTGGCATTCGTAAAGCAGTCGGAGCCACCAATTCCGCCATCCTCAATCAATTTTTAGCCGAAGCGATCGTCATTTCCACATTGGGAGGAGCAATTGGGATAGGAGGTGGAATTGTGATTGCCTTTGGTGCGGCAACTGTGTTTAAATTTCCCTTTGTAATTTCCTTATTATCAATAATTGCCGGCTTCGGATTATCCTTGGGCGTTGGCTTACTCGCTGGTGTAATTCCTGCCCGCAATGCCTCCAAATTAGATCCAATTACGGCTTTGAGAAGTGATTAAATCAGTAGTTACGCAAAATAGCTAAATGTCTATCAGGATTTACGCAACAATTGCCGAAAAGCTTAATTTATCGAACCGCCAAGAAGCCAAGAACGCCAAGAACTGGTGTACCTCACTCAAATTAAATATGCTGTATCTGTGGGTCGAACCAAAATTTAAAATCCAAAATCTAAAATCTAAAATCTAAAATTGTATGACCACAATGATTTGGATGGAATCTATTACTAAAACCTACAATTTAGGAGAAATGGCTGTCCCCATACTGAAAGGAATTCAACTTTCCATTGAAGAAGGGGAATATGTCTCAATTATGGGTGCTTCAGGTTCAGGGAAATCTACCCTGATGAATATTGTCGGGTGTCTCGATCGCCCCACAGCGGGAAACTATATTTTTGAAGGCAGAAATCTGACTACCTTTGATGATGATGAATTAGCATATATCCGTAACCAAAGAATTGGGTTTGTGTTCCAACAATTCAATTTATTGGCTAGGGCGACAGCGCTGGAAAACGTGATGCTACCAATGATTTATGCCAATTTGCCCAAAGCAAAACGCCGTGAAAGGGCATTGTCAGCATTACAAAGGGTGGGACTAGGCGATCGCATTTCTAACCGTCCTAATCAACTCTCTGGTGGACAACAACAACGAGTAGCGATCGCTCGTGCGTTGGTGAATCGTCCTGCGTTGGTTTTGGCGGACGAGCCAACAGGTGCTTTAGATACGGAAACTTCCTACGATGTGATGAATTTGCTCACAGAACTGAATCAGCAAGGAATCACCATTGTGATTGTGACTCACGAGCCTGATATTGCTGCTCAAACTCAAAGGATTATTCGAGTGCAGGATGGTTTAATAGTAGGCTAATTCAGGACGATAATTTCTATAATTGCTGAGAAACCTGATTCTAAAAGCAAAAATATGCCTTCTATCTTCTTCTCTATCCATTCTACCGGGGTGGCCTTGGCGATTGCGCTTCTGATTCCCACTTTAGCCACAAGTGTAGCTGCACAGAGTCCCCCAGTCACCCCAGGGAATTCGGTACAAGTTCCCGATTTTCTCAACCCTAATCCCAATCCTCTCCAGTTTCCCACTAAGCCGGAAGAAGTGAGGATTCAGCGCACTCAGGCGATCACTTTAGCTGAGGCTTTGGAACTCGCGAAACGCAACAATCGAGATTTACAGGTATCCATATTAGCGCTAGAACGTAGTCGCGCGGCATTAAGAGAGTCTCAAGCTGTTTTTTCTCCTAATGCTGGTCTTAATACTAACTTGACTAACAGTGGTGATGGTTTTACTGGTAGCGCCTCTCAATCCAGTACTTCTGTCAATGGTCAAGCACAAATAAGTTATAACCTTTATACCTCTGGGAATCGTCAAGCTATCGTCCGCGCAGCTGAGGAGCAGCTACGGATAGATGAATTAAATGTAGAGAACCAGTCTTCAGAAATCCAGTTGAATGTCACTACTCAATATTACGATTTGCAAGAAGCAGATGAACAAGTCAGAATTAATCAATCTGCTGTGGAAAATTCCCAGGCGAGTTTGCGAGACGCTCAAGCTAGAGAACAGGCGGGAATCGGTACGCGGTTCGACGTGCTACAATCTCAAGTAAATTTGGCCAATGCTCAACAAGGCCTAACTAATTCTGTTTCACAACAGGAAATTGCCCGTCGTCGGTTTGCTACTCTGTTAAATTTGGCACAGTCAGCCACTATTAGTGCCGCAGATGCTGTAGAAGTGGCGGGACTTTGGCAGCAAACTGTGGAAGAATCGATTGTGCAAGCCTTTCAAAACCGCCCAGAATTGCAACAGTTTTTAGCACAACGGAATATTTCTGAGCAACAGCGACGACAAGCGCTTTCACGGCTAGGGCCACAAGTGAGTGTGAATGGCAATTACAACATCTTAGATCGATTTAACGATGGGCAAAGCCTGACTGATGGTTATTCGGTGGGACTCAGCGCTAGTTTAACTTTATTCGATGGGGGAGCAGCTAGAGCCAGTGCAGCTCAGTCTAAAGTTAATATTGCGATCGCCGAAAGTCAATTTGCTAGTCAGCGTGACCAAATTCGCTTTGATGTGGAACAATTCTATGCTCAGTTACAGTCAAATTTAGATAATATCCAAACTTCTAGCGTGGCTTTAAATCAAGCCAGAGAAGCTCTGAGTTTAGCCAGATTGCGCTTTGAAGCCGGCGTAGGTACTCAAACAGATGTCATTTTTGCGGAAAACGATTTGACCAGAGCTGAAGGTAATCGAGTCTCAGCGATTTTAAATTACAATCGCGCTTTGGCTAATTTACAAAGGACTGTGACATTCCGGAGTACCAGATAATCACACTGGCAAAATTAGTTGATCAGGTGAAGGCGTAAACAAGGACTAAAAGCTAAGATAAAGAAAGATTAAGCAACTATGAAGCTGAATTTCAGCTTTATAGTTTAGTCTATGGATAAATATTTAGTGTTTAGTCCACACGTCTTTTAAATTCATACACTTGCTTAATTAAGCTATTAAAGCCAAGTGATATTCGTAGGCTATTATTTATGGTTAGGCAAATAGAATTGCCTCTAATTGGCAAAGTTAAATATCCACTACGTTGGGGAATTGGGTTAATAGCCGCAGGTTGTTTGGCTGTGGGTACAACTATTACCTATAATCTGGTCAATGAAAAAAATCGTGAACAAAATATCACCGAATTAACTGTTTCTGTAGAATCACAAAATGTGACTTTACGGATTACTGCTAGTGGGAAAGTTGTGCCTGTTCAAAGTGTGAATATTAGTCCCAAAAACCCCGGTGTATTGGCACAGTTATATGTAGAACAAGGCGATCGCGTTGAACAAGGACAAATTCTAGCCCGGATGGATGTGGGCGATATCCGGGCGCAAATCCTCCAGAATCGCGCTAATTTAGCCCAAGCACAGGCACAATTAGACCAAGCCCGTGCGGGGAGTCGTCCCCAAGAAATAGAGCAAGCCAAGGCGCGTCTAGCCCAAGCTCAGGCGCAGTTAAATCAAGCTCGTGCGGGGAATCGTGATCAGGAAATTGCCCAAGCCCAAGCACAGGTAAATTCAGCCCAAGCACAGGTAACTCTGACGCAATCACGGGTAAATCGCTATCGAGAATTAAGTCAGCAAGGAGCAATTTCTCAGGATCAATTAGATCAGTATATTAGTGAAGACCAAAGGGCAAAAGCGAGTTTAGATGAAGCCCAAAAACGATTGTCACTGTTAGAAATTGGTAGTCGGAATGAAGAAATTACAGCTAGGGAAGCTGCTGTAACCGAAGCCCGCGCCGCATTGATACTTTTGGAAAATGGCAATCGTCCAGAGGAAATTGCTCAACGTCAAGCAGCCGTGAAAGCGGCAGAAGCTCAAATTCAGGCGGCAGAAGTGAGGTTACAAGATACTGTAATTCGTGCGCCATTATCCGGAATTGTGACGCAGAAATACGCCAATGTCGGTGCTTTTGTGACTCCCACAACTTCGGCTTCTACTAGTGCATCGGCAACTTCTAGTTCGATTGTGGCAGTTGCACGGGGTTTAGAAGTGCTGGCGCAAGTTCCAGAGGTGGATATTGGCAGAATTGAACAGGGACAGTCGGTGGAAATTGTGGCTGATGCCTATCCTGATCAAGTATTTCAAGGTAATGTGCGTTTGATTGCTCCGGAAGCGGTGGTGGAACAAGGCGTAACATCCTTTCAGGTGCGGGTAGAACTGGATACGGGTACAGAGGAACTGCGTTCTGGCTTAAATGTGGATTTGACTTTTTTAGGCGATCGCCTCAGTGATGCTTTGGTGTTGCCGACGGTAGCAATTGTCACTGAAAATGGTAAAACAGGTGTCTTAGTCACAGATGACCAAAATCAACCCCTGTTTCGGGAAGTGACGATTGGGGCGCAAATTGAAGACCAAACTCAAATTTTACAGGGAGTGCAAGAAGGCGATCGCGTATTTATTAACCCACCAAAAGACTACATCACCGAAAAAGCTAAAGAGCAGAATAACCAATAAAATCTTCGGCGCATCTCTTAATTACGAATTAATATGAATTTCCTAGAAAGTATGCAAATGGCAGGAAAAACCCTGCTATCCAATAAGTTGCGTAGCGCCTTGACGATGTTGGGGATTGTCATCGGGAATGCTTCGGTAATTGCGATGATTGGGATTGGGGAAGGCGGACAAAGGTTTGTCTCTAAACAATTGGAATCTTTAGGGCCAAATGTGTTATTTGTGATTCCAGGAAATCAAGCCACTCAGCGCATCTCTAGAGAGGTACCGAAAACTTTAGTCTATGAAGATGCTGAAGCGATCGCTAATCAAGTCCCAACGGTAGCCGCAGTCACCGGAGAGTTGAATAGCAGACAGGTAGTCACATATGGCAATCAAAACAGTAATGTGAATATCATTGGCACAACTCCCACTTTTTTGACCGTGCGCGACTTTGAAACTGCTACAGGGCGATTTTTTACCGACGTAGATATGAGGCGCAATAACCAAGTTGTGGTATTAGGCGCAGACTTAGCAGAAAGATTATTTGGTAATAGTAACCCTGTCAGTCAGCAGTTGCGGATTAAAAATGCCAGTTTCCAAGTCATTGGAGTCCTAGAAAGCAAAGGCTCAAACTTAGGCGTTAATTACGATGAAGCCGCCTTAATTCCACTGATCACAATGGCTAACAGAATTGTGGGGCGAACTTCTCCCTTCGGATTAGAGTTAACTTATATTGTCGTCTCAGCTAAGGATGCTGATAGTGTGGATGCAGCCAAGTTTCAAATTACTAATTTGCTGCGTTTGCGGCACAAAATTACTGGAGAAGATGATTTCACGATCAATACTCAGAAGGATGCTTTGCAAACCGTCGGTCAAATCACAGGTGCATTAACGATTATGCTAGCTGCGATCGCCGGGATATCATTATTTGTGGGCGGGATTGGCATCATGAATATTATGCTAGTTTCCGTCACCGAACGCACCCAAGAGATTGGACTCAGAAAAGCAATTGGCGCAACCGAACAAGATATTCTACTTCAATTTATTATTGAAGCGGTGATAGTTTCCGTGATCGGTGGTTTAATTGGGACTGCGGTTGGTGTGAGCGGGATTCTATTGGTAGCAGTAGTCACTCCCTTAGAAGCTGCAATTTCTCCCATTGCGATCGCTACAGCCGTTGGTGTCTCCGGCGGAATTGGCTTATTTTTTGGTGTCGTTCCCGCCCGGCGTGCTGCTCAACTTGACCCCATTGTCGCCCTCAGAAGTGCTTAGAGGATGAATGCATAAGTTTAATTTATTACAAGCCTCGGCGAGAAGTCGCGGCTATACAGACTAAACCCTTCTACGTGGGTTATTTCATTAGTCCACGGAGGTAGACTAAGTTTGTGTAGTAGCGAATTATATTCGCCCTATACTTTCCTTAATCTCCTATATTGGGTTGAGAGGTATTCACCAAATAATTCACTAAATCACTTTGGCTAGAGAAATCTAACAACGCCTCAGCTAAATCCTCTAGTCGATTAATGGATAAAGCGCGAATTTGCTCTTCTATTTCTGGTTCAATTGCACCAAGGCGACGTTTCAAAAGACGCAATATCACCGCCACCTCTCCTTTTTGCAAACCTCTTTGTTCTCCTTTTTGCAAAATATCTTGGTAAATCACAGATTCTTGCATAATTTCCTCTCTAAATAGCTGTTGAATCAAACCTTTATCAAATCGCAAACCAGCTAGAACCTGAACACAAGCTGAAATATTCTGTCGCTCGTCTGTTACCTCAATCATATCGACACTAGCAGCGACTTGCTCTAATAAGTCTTGGGGTGAATCGGTTCTAGCCAATGTCGCCAGTGGTAAGAGTGCAGGATTAGCTAATAGGGGTGTATGGTCTTCTTCCCATAAGCGAATTACGCGATACTCATGTCTAGTTTTCTTATCTACATATTGTGTATTAAACACAATTTCTGAGGAAGTGGGTTGTAAGAAAATCAACACCTGTTCAATATCACACCAATATTGGCGTTTTAATCTGGTGTAGTAATCCAGCATCCGAAAGTCGAGTGGATATGTGGATTTCGGTGTAGTTTGAAACTCTAAATTTGACACTCCCCGCGATAAATCGACGGGGATTCTTGGTTCAACGAAACCACTTAACCTAGAGTCCTTGCGTCATCTAGACCAGAGGTGGGATTCTCCCCAAGCGTTAATTCGGGTATGCCCTACCCTATTTGCATTAGTGCAAGTCCTGTTTAGTTTGAAACAAATGTTTCAAAATTCTGAGTCGTCTAGCCCCTATAAATCTTTTACCTACTGCTAGGAAGAAACTAGAATAATGCAGTAGAACCGCATAGATTCAATTATCAAGGTTCAGTGCTTTGTTTTTCAACGGCTAGGTTTTTTAAGTGGTTGATTACCTTTCCACTACAATTAGTATAGCAGTATCTTAGTACACTAATGAATTAAAAGCCGTCGTAAAACGACGGGGCTTTAAACCCAATTTTTCGGTAAAATTTGGTTGGCAATTTGCAAAAACGTCACCGAATCAGCGCGAATGGGTTCCAGGTTCAATTCTGTTTTGAGGACTTGGATATCTGGGGTTTCAGAATCAAGTAACCATTGAGCAAATTCAGTGGGATAGTTTTCGGCAAGGTATTTGCAGGTGTTATCGTAACTCAAGATTGCTAACTACGTGACTGTATCTATATATTAATGGTGAAAGTAGTGTGTTTTACTCCTTGATTAGACTTATCCGAAAATTAGGTTTTGACCCTCGCTGTACAAGGTTTTGATACTTATTTGCGGATATGTCTATTGTACAGACGCGATTCATTGCATTTCTCAGAACCAATAACTAAATTCTTATGACAAACACTATCACAATTACTGATGCTCACTTTCCTAATCCTGCACCGAAATCGGCAATTATTCGCCTAGAGAATATCTTTAAAATCTATGGAAGTGGTGAAACCGAAGTCAAAGCCCTTAATGATGTGAATTTGACGATCAATGAGGGGGAATATTGTTCAATTATGGGGCCTTCTGGTTCTGGTAAATCCACAGCCATGAATATTATCGGCTGTTTAGATCGCCCTAGCAACGGCCATTATTATCTAGATAACCTTGATGTCGCCCAAATGAACGATGCAGATTTGGCAAAAATCCGCAATAAAAAACTGGGGTTTGTGTTCCAACAATTCCACTTATTACCCCAACTGACAGCCTTAGAAAATGTCATGCTACCAATGGTATACGCCAGCGTCAACCCCAGCGAAAGACGCGATCGCGCCACCGAAGCCTTGATAAAAGTTGGTCTAGAAAAGCGCCTGAATAACAAACCCACGCAATTATCTGGGGGACAGCAACAACGGGTTGCGATCGCACGTGCTATAGTCAATCGTCCCGTTGTCCTCCTCGCCGATGAACCCACAGGCGCACTTGATTCCCATACAACCCAGGAAGTATTGGATATTTTTACCGAATTAAATAGCAGTGGAATCACCGTTGTCATGGTGACTCATGAATCAGAAGTGGCGCGTCAAACCCAACGCATTGTTTGGTTTCGTGATGGCGAAGTCGTCCACAGCAACTTGACACCAAAGGATTTAACTCAAGTCACAATGTCCTAAGAAATATGAATTAAATAATATCTTACCCAGTCTTAAATATTGATAAAAACCTCCCCTCTCCTTGCTAAAGAAAGGGGTTGGGGGTGAGGTTCCATATTTTATTATTCCCGATTCCCCAGCACAAACGCGACGAATCGCGCCTCTACAAATTCTGATTACAAACTGGAGGTTTTGCCGGTTTGCGCTTGTGTCTCAATAGGTTGAACATCGCTATATCCCATTTGACCAGCGATTGTGCGAAACACAGATATTTGTCCTTCAAAATCGAGTTTTTCAGTTTGGGAAAGCAAATTTTTGATTGCATCAGTCCGGTTGTAATTATTTGGCATTCCCACTACTTGATCTCCCATAGCCACAGCCCAAGCATACCAAACTAAAAGTTGATTATTTTCTTTAATCGCGCCATAAGCACGGGAGTATTCTGTGTCTTTACACTCCACAATATCCCGCATAATTGTTAATTGTTGTTCCGGTGACAACTGGAAATAGTCTCCTAAAAGCAGGGGTGCAAGTTCTGGTTCAGCCGCATCTGGAGCCGCAGGAGTAATGGATTTACCCATTTTTTCATAAACAAAATAAAACCATGCTAATTTAGCATCGGTATCTAAGGCATTAAACTCTTCAACTACTTTTATAGTTTCATTGCTTAGTGCTTGGGAAACATTCTTTTTAGAAGTTGTAGTCACAAGGAATCTCCATGAATTTATAAATCCTATTAAGGATTACCAAAGTTTCACATCCATAATCTACTTCCGAAAGAAAGAGTTATCTTAAATAGTTTTTATCTACCTTTAGTAGATGTATAAGTCTCTCTCAAGACAGAAACAAAATTACTACTTGCTTTGGTAAAATCGCTCCAGCAATTGCAAATTTACCCAAGGTCTTATTTATGGCTGAACAAGTGAAACCCAATGTAAATCAAGCTTCTACCCATGATGCACAATTAGCTGCTGAGAATATGGCTAGTGGTGAAGAAAAAGCAGCAAAGGTTGATTTTGAATCTGATTATGCAGCTGCACAGGAATTTAGTGTCAGTGAAATCGACCGAACAAATGAAGGTGTAGCCGCCGCTTCAGCCGCCACCGCACCTAAACAAAAAATTTCTGAAGTCGCAGAAACAAAAACTGAAACGGAATCGAGCGGTAACCCCAAAGACTATGTAGAAATGGCAAAGGAACTTGGAGGTTCTAGAACTGAGGGGGTAACTAATGTTAATGATGATTTAGTTCAAAAAGCTTTCAAAAAAGGTGAATCAAAACAGTAATTTTTTCCAATTTTTACCAGGAATAAATATGGTATATTCCCAGCATCGACCATAATAAAAGCTGTTCCTCTTCCCTGCCCTGTAGAGAGGGTGGGAGAGAGGTTATTCGGTTAAGTTTGGCACTAGAGAAACAACCTCTCAGCAGTTTTTGATCACTTCCAGTAGTTCGCTGGGTTGGTTAATCAGAAAATCTGGTTTTTGTTTAGCTAAAGCTTCGGGAGAATTAAAGCCCCAAGTAACTGCAATCACTTTGATATTAGCTTTTTTTGAGGCTTCTATATCCCTGGTTTCATCCCCAACGTAAATGACTCCTTGAGTTTTCAGTTCTTTTTGTCTTAATACGTTATTTATTATCGTTGTTTTACCAAAAATCGTGACTCCTGAATAAATAAAGTCGAATAAATATTCTAATGCGTTATTTTGCAGAAAAGCCGTCACGTTTTCTTGAGAATTAGACGTAATAATGCCTAACTTATAACCTTGATGTTGCAGTTCTATTAAGGCTTCCTGAATACCCGGTATCGGTTTTAATTCTGGAAGTTTGTGTTTTAATTCTCCTTTAACTTTTTTGAGTAGAAAGGGAATTTTAAATAAAGAGATGCCTGAGTATTTAATAATTTCCCTAGAGGTAAAAGTTCTGAGCAGAGCAAGTTCCTCTGGGGTAATTTGTATATAACCAAACTCTACAGCTAAACGATTGGCAATAGTCACAAGAGCATCTACTGTATCCGCAATCGTGCCATCAAAATCAAAAATAATTACTTTTTGGGTCATTCGTTAGGTTTGGATGCGTCAAGATTAGCACGGGCATTTCTTCTGAACATTTCTGGCTTAATCCGCCGCAAGGCTGATGCGGGAAATCGTTTATCCCACTCTTGGTTTGAGATGTTGGCTAATTCTATCAGCTGTGGTGCAATATTAGCCGGATAAGGTTGAAAATCTGCCACATCTGTTGTCTGGGCAAAACGCTGATTCCACGGACAAACATCTTGGCAAATGTCGCAACCTGCTACCCAACCTTGTAAATTTTCTGATATTGCTGCTGGTAATGTTTCCGAGCGGTTTTCGATGGTATGATAAGCGATGCAGCGATTAGCATCGACTACAAATGGTTGGGTGATTGCACCTGTGGGACAAGCATCTAGACAACGAGTGCAGCTACCACAGTGTTCTGTATGTGGGCGATCGCTTTCTAGTTCCAGATTTGTAATGATCTCTCCTAAAAATACCCAAGAGCCATATTCTCTAGTGATCAAATTCCCATTTTTGGCAATCCAACCGATTCCGGCTCGTTGCGCCCAGACTTTATCTTGTACTGGGCCAGTGTCTGCATAATATCTCGCTTGTATCCCTGCGCCCAATGATTCTAGCCAGAACATCAGCGCCTTGAGCTTTTTATGCATCACTTTATGATAGTCTCTACCCCAGCCATAGCGAGAGATTTTGGCGTATTCTTCGCCTTCAGGACGTTGATCTGGTGTGTAGTAATTGAGGGCGACACATATTAGCGATCGCGCTTCTGGCATAACTAAGCTAATATCTTGACGCTTGGGGCTATTCATCCATTCCATATCGGCGTGATAACCCAGACTTATCCAGGCTTGTAACCTCTGTGCGTCTGTATTATCTACCCCATCTACAGCCGTAATCCCTACTTTGTGGAATCCCAACTCTCTGGCTTTTTCTTTAACTACACTGCTGGTAGTCACAGAATGCTGATCCATTTTTCTGATGTGAATTTAGCCGCAATCATAGGCATCTTCTTTATACATTATCCTGGCAAAACCTTGGTTAAAAATTTACTCACCTACCTATCTGTAATAATTATTTAATTTTTGTGAATAAATCGCCAGGAAATCAAGTACACATCTTTCGATGATCAATCTTGTGGGGGAGGGCATACTTCGATTCTTCGGCAAACTCAGTACAAGTCTTGCCCGCCTTTGTGGGCAACATATCAGTACAAAGATGTATTTCCGCTTTTGCCAATCTCTTTCCACCGCATCTTTGTTTTATTCAATTTTTATCTTTAAATTAACTTCAGCTAGCCTCATCAAGGTAATTATATGACAGCTGCTGAATCAACAGAAGCCACCCAGATCAAGGTCGCCGCAACAACAGAAGAATGTCAGATTGAGGGAATAGTCGAACCCATGATCCGGCGTTACTTTGAAACGCTCAACACCGGAGAATTTCAGACAACTGCTGCTCTATTTGCCGATCATGGCGTGATGTATCCGCCCTTTGAATCTGGTATTGTGGGACCAGAGGCGATCGCTATCTATTTACAACAAGAAGCTGAAAAAGTTCAAGCTTATCCCCGTCAAGGAATTGTCGAAACTTTAGAAAATGACCAAATCCAATTTCAGGTCACAGGTAAGGCACAAACATCCTGGTGTGGTGTAAATGTCATGTGGCTATTTATCCTCAACCGACAACGGCAAATTATCAGCGCTAAAATTAAACTCTTAGCATCTCCCCAAGAATTACTTTCTCTACGTCGGGAAGATTAGCCCAAATTTTAATTTTGCTTATTTTTTGGTAACAGCAGCTTGCTGCAAAGAACGCAGTAACAATCTCTGACCTAACTCAATACCTGATGAAGCACATTGCCATTCTGGGTGTGCCGTCATTAATAAACTATCTAAAGTTTCTTGATCAAATAGATGCCAAATCAAAGCATGATTAATTTCTTGTTCCACAGCATAACAATTCGGACTGACACAGTGAATTGTGCAATCACTGGCAATTCTATTTACAGTCATTTGTTCCCCAGGCTGCAAAGAGCGAAATTGGCGGATAGCTTGCTGCAATTCACTCATTGACGACACTACCAACCCAGGTATAGCTATTGTGAAATTCTGGTCTCCATTCACTGCAATCCAGTAATGACGACTAGGGTCAATAGCCTCTAACCAAGGTGATTCATCATCAAGGCGATAGCGTGGCGACAAACAAAATAAAGTTGCCATAGATTTCGTCATAATTGTAATTTCTGTAGGGTAATTTTGTTTACCCATTTGACAATACTAGGGGTTGTAGAGCTATGCCATGAGCTTTTTTGCCGTAGATATAAAATCAACAGTTAGCCTGGCTTCTATATCCAGTATTTAATAATTACCCTTGATAAATCTATAAAATTAGCCACAATTATCAACTAAATTAACAATTTTTAATAAATTCACCTCTAGTTCCGCTTACAGCACTACTGCAAAATCAGTAATTACCAGACTTTTTGTGTAAATAAGCTTAAAGAATACCGAAAAAGTCTAGCAATCGGCAATCTGTCCAGACAAAATTGCCAAAAGTTTCAATTAGCTAATTCTGGTAGAGTCGCTTCTAACTTGAGACAATTTGCACCATCAACTTGTAATTGATATTCAACATTATCCATCAGACGATTCATAATCAGCCATCCATAGCCGCCTTCTTGTTTATCTGTGGGGTTAGGCGGAAAGTAGGTAGACATATCGAAGCCTTCGCCATAGTCCCAAATTTCTATGGCAATATCTCGGTTTTTCAGTTCTAACCGCAGTAAAATCGGTAAACTAGGCTGTTCTTTGTGGGCATGACGGACTACATTTGAATATGCTTCCACCAAAGCTAGCCGTAAACGACTTGATTGTCTGGACCAATCCACGGATTCTTTGAGATGAATTTTTAAGCATCCTAGTAACCAGCTTTCGACGATATTTAAATAATTCAGGTCACTTGGTACATGAAGCTCACTTTTCATTACTTATAAAACCTCCAGTGAAAGTATAGTTTGATCATCTTCTTGAACGTGGTTATCTGCCTGAATAGCAGCTATTAAATGATGAAGAGAAAACGGTTGGGGTTCTCTTTGTAACAGTTGCCAAAGTCCTTCTTGATTGAGCATAGAACGGCTGATCAGCTGTCCGCTATCCTCGGTTTCTTCGGGATTCAATAATTTATTTGATACCATAGCTTCTGTAATCCCATCACTAGCTAGCAGTAAGGTATCTCCTGGAGCGAGAATTAAGCGACCCGACTGTGCTTGCCATTGAGGCAAGATACCCAAAGGAATGCCACGTACTTTCAGATAAATCGGGTTAACGGCTACATTGCTCTCATGTGACCAAACTAAGGGATAGATGTGACCAGCATTAGCATAAACTAGCTCTTTAGTGGTAGGAGTATAACGAGCCAAGACGAGGGTAATAAAGTAATTGTTGCCAATCAAGTCATCACCTAGAGCGTTGTTGAGGTGATGTACTACTACATTGGGTTCGGCTGGTGTTTCTTGAGCTAGTTCCCGGCGTAATACGGAAATCGCACTAGCCATGAATAAAGCAGCTGGAACACCCTTACCGGAAACATCACCTACCGCCAACCATAAATCGCCTTTGGGATGGACAAATACTTCAAAAAAATCGCCTCCCACTTCACGAGCTGGGTAACAACAGGCTTGCACCTTCCCACCTTTGATATCAGGTAGAGTTTGGCGTAAGAGATTGTTTTGAATTTGGCGCGCCACTTCCAATTCAGTCCCTAGCTGTGCTTGCTTTTCCTGGAGGCGCTGGTAGAGTTTGGCTTGGGAGAGAGCTAAAGCTGCTTGTTCCGCCACACCTGCAATCAGTTGGATTTCTTCCTCTTGCCAAGGTTGCTCGTTTCCCCACTGATAGATAGCCAGGACAGCTAGCAAATGCTGCTGATAGGAAAGTGGTACAACCATCTGCTGACAGTTGTTGCCCTGATAAGTCTCTTGAGTCAGTTGATAATGGCGGGTTTGCAGAACTTTTTCAATTAACAGACTGGGGTCGTAGACACCATCAGGTAAACTGGATTTAGAATCTTGGTAACAAAATTCCTCTTGTGTTAAGCGATCGCTTTCCACTGGTCTGAGCAAACAACAAGTAGTTGCAAATGTGTGTCCAATGGTGGCAACAATTTTTTGCAACATACTGTCATAATCCAGGGATTCCCGAATTGCTGTTGTCACCGCATTAAACAAAGATTCTCGCCGCAAAGCCCGACTTAACTCGCGGGTACGCTTTTTGACTAGGCAATATGTATCAGTGGCTTGCTCAACTAATACTTTCAGTTGTTCAGGACTCCAGGGTTTGGTGATGTACTTGAACACTTGACCGGAGTTAATTGCCGCTACCAAATCTTCAACATCAGTAAAACCAGTCAATAAAATCCGAATCGTATCAGGAAAGCGCTCCACTGTCAGACTGAGAAACTCGGTACCGTTCATTTCCGGCATTCTTTGATCCGAAATAATCACAGCCATCTCGCCTTCTTTGTCCAGAATTTCTAGCGCAGTCAGAGCATGATTAGCTTTATATACTTGAAAATCTCGCCTAAAAGTACGATAGAGTAAATCTAAATTATCCTGCTCATCGTCTACTACCATGAGCTTCAATTTGCCTAAGTCTGTCTCAGTCATATTTGACTTTAAATTTTGGGATACTAAAATGGCGAGATTTGGCAATTTTTATCCCACCTGTTATCTAAACATTAAAAAGTAATCTCTACAAAAAAGTTACTTACTTAGAAGTGATAAATTCACTTTGGTTTTTTAACTGTGGTGGAGTTGGCTGGATGGTTTTTACACTCAAATTTAACTTTATCCCACTAATCCAGAACGCAAGGCGCGGACTGCTGCTTGGGTGCGGTCATCGGCACATAGCTTATTCAAAATATTTCTGACGTGTGTTTTTACAGTTCCCACAGTAATATATAGTCGTTCGGCAATGAGTGCATTGCTACAACCTTCAACGATTAACTGTAGCACTTCTAACTCCCTTTCCGTAAGGGTATAAGCCTCAATATTTTGCTTTTCCTCCTCCGATTCTGAGTTTGGTAAAATATTTTGAGAATTTGTGGTCACGGTTTCCCGTAATGGGGGATTTTCTTGTGCTTGTTGTAACACAATTCGTGCGATCGCTGGATCAATCCAAGCATTGCCATCATAAGTTACTCGCAAAGCTTCGAGCAAATTATCAAACTTGATATCCTTCATACAATAAGAATCAGCCCCAGCTGCAAAAGCTGCCAGCACGGATTCTTTGTTATCCTGAAGCGTTAAAATTAGCACCTTTGTGGCTGAATCGTCTCCATTCGTGAAAGCTTTCAATTCCCGTGTCAGTTCAATACCATCCTTATCTGGTAAACCAATATCGACAATTGCAATATCTGGTTGTAACTTTTTTAACATTTTTAGACCTTCGGCAGCACTAGCAGCTTCTCCTACAACTTCAATTTCTGCATTTTGTAGTAAAGCTGTCCGAATACCTACACGGGTGAGGTCATGATCTTCAATTAGAGCAATCCGAATCTTACTCATAGTCACATTTTGTAGGTTACATTACTTTAACTTCAGTCTAGGAGTTTTAGCGAAAAACCCAGGTAATTTTCTAATGGGTAAATTTAGGAAGGAATTATAGATTGTATGCGATCGCCAAAATTAAATTTATGAAAAATTTCACAATAAGCTGTAAACCTTTCATTCGCTGGCATTACAGCCAATTCATCCTCAATTAATTGCTCCTCAACTTGCAAGCTGCAAATTGAGGAGCATGAAATTTAACAGAATCGGTTATCTCCAGTCCCGCAGTATTTTGATACAGCAGGTGATACTTTTTACTTTCTCTTTATCCGGGTGGAAATTGTGCGATCGCGCACCTGAACAAATCGACTTACCCCATTACCAGTTCTATCTCCCCCGAAAAAAAATCGCTCTCCAATTTACATCACACAATACTCAAATTGACTGCCACGATCACATCATTGAAGTCTTGATCACCACCATTTGGTAAATCCTCAAAAGCAAAGGTATTACTGCCCAACAAGCGAATGTGATCTTTTCTGTCAGTGTTAGCTCCCAAGAAGGGGAAGTACACTGCTGGATCATTATTTGAATTGCTATCAAGTAAAGCATCGGGTCTACCATTCACAATAATAAATGGAGCAAAGATAGAACCAGGCTCAAAAATTCCGGTATAAGTTGCTGTACCTTGGTTGTTAACTGTCAGGTCAATACCTGCAACACGTCCACCAATTGCAGCTTCAATATAACCAGCTTGTCCAGTCAGAATATCTGCGTTACCATCTCCGTTGATGTCAATACCACCATTCTCATCAGCTACTTGATAGAAACCGACGAAATTGTCAAAAGCTGCTTCTCGATTCACTGTAAAATCAGCTTGTACTTGACTTGTAACACCCCGCAAGTCAATAACTTCGCCCTGTGGATTTCCTTGCAGATTTGTACCTAAAGGTAATGAATCATTCGTGGGCTGAACTGTTACCACTAGATCCTGGAAATCAGAATTATTACTCGATCCATCCTTCCAAGCGAGGGAGAATTCGCCATTACCTAAGTCTGTAATCTTTTGCCTTGAAGGATCAGAAAATAATACATCTGTGATTGGCGTTATTCCAGCCCTTACAGCATCAATTGTACTATTTTTTACTAAATAAAATCTTAAGTTTTCACCAGAGTTAAATTCCAACAAATGTGTCAAATTATCGGTATTAAACCCATTGGGGAGATTAGAAATAGCAGAGAAAATTACCTGACTTCGTTCTAAAACTGCTTGAGTGTAACCTGCCGCGCCTGGTGCAATACCATTAATTTTACCTTCAGCGTCATCAACAGTAAATACTCCTAATTCATTAACAAGATTAGAATTTCTTTCTGTTAGTGTAACCTTAATTTTTGATTTGCCGCTACTATTCGAGATATTAAAGATATCATCGGCAATTTTTGAAAGCTGAAATGTAGGTACGTTGTTATTTTGTTCGACAGCTAAGGCAAAAGTATCAATGGCACTTAAACCTTCATTGTCTGTGGCTAATACCTTAATTATCAGACTTGCTAAATCTGTTTTAGTTGCTATCCCACTGAAGGTGCGAGTAGCTGCGTTAAATTTCAACCAATTAGGTAAATTACTGCCATCTTCTAGAGTTGCTGAGTAACTCACATTATCTCCAGCATCTATGTCAATGAAGGTATTAGCATCAAAAGTAAAACTGAATTCTGTATCTTGTTTGGCTAGTTGATCGGAAATTGCATTTTGTAGAGTCGGTGCATTATTAGTATTAGCAACTGTCAAAGTAAATGTATCGTTAACACTTGCCCCAGAATTATCGGTAGCAGTAACCTTGATGTTGAGACTACCCACATTATCATTAGTTGGTGTGCCGCTAAAGGTGCGATTTGTGGCATTAAAGGTTAACCAACTTGGTAAGAGATTGTCATTTTCTAATGTGGCAGAATAGGTGAGGATATCACTAGGGTCTATATCTGCGAAAGTGTTTTCGGGGAGAATGAAGGTAAATGTTGTGTCTTCCGTTGCAGTTTGATCTACAATAGCTTGCTGAATTGTAGGTGAATTATTGCCAGCAACAAGAATAGTTGTTGTTGCATCAGATTGAGTGGGGGCTGTTTCGGTTAGACCTAAGTTATCAGTTGCTACGCTATAGAAAGCATAAGTGCTTCCCACCTGACCATTATAGACGGCTGAATTATTGGTAATATCGTCTTTCCAAAGGACATATTGACCGCCATTTGTAGCCGCATAAATATCATAAGTAGCGATACCACTACCGTCATCTGAACCTGTCCAAGATACCGTAAAGTTAGCGTTACTGTTGACAGGTAAGGCATTTATTTGACTGGTGGGAATATCACTATCTAAGGTGTTAAAGACAGGGTTGGTTTGAATAGGCGTTTGGGTATTGAAGGTAATACTGGCTTGGGAATCAATGCGAGTATTATTGGTTGTATTGGCTTTGGGTTGGATGCTGTAGCCGACAAAACCACTTCCTACCCCATTTTGATCATTAGGAGGTAAGAAGCCCTGAATAGCACTGTCGGCGGCGTTGCCTGTAGTGGGGTCAATGGCGGCAAACGTCCAAGTAACCACACCTGTGGAAGTCTCTATTCCCGCGTTGACATCGACATAGACACCTGTGGTGCTGCGGAGGTCAAGACGTTGGCTGTAATTTTGTACGCCGTTGGGAACATCAACCGTAATATCCCCAAAACCAAAGTCTTGTAAGGTAAAGGTGTTGAGGTCGAGGTCGGTATCCAGGGTTTGGGTAATAGTAACTTGAGCAACAGGTGTAGTTTCTGCGGCTGCGTTGTTGGCAAAGCGGATGGTATAGGGAATGACCGCATTGGCGGTTAAATAGTATTGAGTTCCCAAACCATCGGGGTTTATCAGGGTGTTGGGTGCGCTGATGGTTTCTATCCGTTGTTGGTCGATTGCCCCATTGAGCGCCCCTTGGATAAATTCAGTGTTGCCATTGCTAAGGAAAATATCAAGGATGACATCTTCTAGTACATCAGGGTCAGTAATCCCGGCATCTCTGGCGATTTGCTCGGCTGCGGCGCGTTGTTCGGGGGTTAATGTGGCTGCTGTGACAATATTTTGGGGGAAGTTGAGGTCGGTAAAGGTGTTGGTATCCTGTCCGGTGGCGTAATCAAAAAGAGATGTTGCTTGGGTAATACGCCAACTTGCTGCATAATCACCGTAGAGTTGTTGATTGGTGATAGTCCCGCCAATAACTGTACCGTCACGGAGGGCAAATTCATCATTGCGGTTATCGTTAAAGTTGCCCAAGAGTCCGACTACGTTACCTTGACGATTATCAGCTAGACCAATATTAATATTTAGCCAAGTACCATTATCTTTAACGAGAATGAGGTCATTATTGGCAGTAATAATACTGTATTTGCTTCCTTCTCGGATAATGAGGTTTTGACCGACTGCATAGAGTCCACCTTCAGGAAGGGTGACAGCAGTACCGTTGATGAGGAGAGGGTTGGTTTGATTCGCATAAATGGCGATGCGTTGACCACCACTGTTAATTGAAATGGCAGAGTTAGCAGAGGCGCTGGTGCTAATGTTCCAAGGTTGTTGGCGGGTTTGGATTTCAAAGTCGTCGGTGGTGGATTTGACGAGGGTAAATTCACCTACAGTTTGGAAGCCGTAGCGTAGACCGTCGGGGGTTTTTAGGTGGGGGTCGTTATATGTGCCGCCGTCGGGGTTAGGAGGAGTGGGTGTTGGTGTAGGATTAGGTTGAGGACTAGGGTTGGGGTTAGGAGGAGTGGGTGTTGGTGTAGGATTAGGCTGAGGGTTGGGGTTAGGAGGAGTGGGTGTTGGTGTAGGATTAGGTTGAGGATTTGGAGTTGGTATTACTACTGTTCCACCATTATTATTAATTACAATTCCACCATTATTAATTACAGTTCCACCATTATTATTAACTACAGTTCCGCCATTATTATTAATTACAGTTCCGCCATTATTATTACTCTCGGTTCCGCCATTATTATTACTCTCGGTTCCGCCATTCTTAGGAGGTTTAGACAGATAATTGATTATTGCAACTGCTATACCTCCTACCGCGCCTATAGCAGCAGCAATAATTGTCGGGTTTTTTCCTGCGGGGTCAAAATATGTCAGTGGATTATTGCTGACATATCTGTATAAATTCGTATCCCCACCATTTAACCCAATCGGATCAACCGCAGTAAACCTTCCCAACCCACTATCATAAAACCTTGCTCGCATGAAATCGAGTCCATTACCCTCATCCATGACTCCCCATTGACCGACATATTCAAAGGGGTTAGCAACGCCTTCAACCTTTGTTAAATCTTCTCCAAAAGGTAAATAACTGTAACGGTTAACATAACTCCCATCCGTTGCTGTTAACCCTACCGTTGAACCGATCGCATCGGCATCATAATAATTACTATTACTGCCATTTACCCGACTCACTAAACCAATACCGTGAGTGTAGTTGGCAACTAAGGTACTACCGTTATATTCTCCGACAATATCCCCAAACCCAAAAGGATCAAGTAAATATTCCGTGCGTTGACCATTTAAAATAGTAGCAACGCGGTTTCCTAACCCATCATATTGATAATCCCAAGTTCCTTGAGCATTGACAACTTTAGTTAGACGATTTTCAACATCATAAGTATAAGTTGAAGTCTGTCCCCCTTGGGTTTTGCTAATCAAATTCCCATCTGTGTCGTAGGTATAGACAGCATTACCGACATTGGTATATTGATTCAGGTTATTGGTGGTGTAGTTCGTAGTCGTCCCGTTATCCGTCAAACCAATGCGATTTCCCGCCGCATCATATTGATAATTAATGGTACGACTATCAGGCGTAACCACAGAAGTTAATTGACCTGTGGCATCATAACCATATTGAAAAGTTCCTTCCAATGTGGTCATGCTAGTACGCCGACCTAAGTTATCGTAGGTATACTCAAACTTAGAGTTAACGGTATTATCTGCTTTATAGTTAATTAACTGAGTTAACTGATCCTGTAAATCATATTGATAGGTCGTATAAGTTCCGTTACCATTGGTTTCCTGAGTCAGACGACCTGCACCATCATAGTCATAACTGATAATGCTTTCTGCTGTACCATTGGTTAAAGTTTTTAAGCGTCCAACGGTGTCATAACTGTAATTAACCGTATAACCATCTTGAGAAACAAGTTGAGTCCTTTGACCATCAGCATTGTAGGTATAGGTTAAAGAACGCCCTGTAGGATAAGTTATTTTAGTAAGCTGATTTGCAACATCATACTCCATTGCAATAGTTCCCGTTGCATCGGTGACACTGGTAAGATTTCCCTTGGTGTCATAGCCATAGCTAATGCTAGAACCATCAGCGTATTGTTTCTGGGTTAGCTGTCCACTGGTGTTGTAGGTATATCCAATGGTGCTACCACGACGATTAACAGCACTGGTAATATTTCCCAACGCATCCACGCTAAACTGTTCGCTGCTACCGTCGGGATATGTGATTTTGGTGAGATTACCTTTGGTGTCGTAGGTATAATCAACTCCATTACCTTTAGGATCTGTAAAACCTGTCAGTTGATTAAAGGTAGCATCGTAAGTAAATTTAACGTCTTGACTGAGTAAGTTTGTTTGCTGGGTTAAATTGCCATTGGTGTCGTAAGTGTAACTAACTTTACTACCATTAGGCAGGGTTGCACCAATCAAATTCCCATCTGCATCATAGCTGAAAATCAGATTTTGGTTATTAACACCGCGAATTTGTCCGCTATTTCCTCGGTCATCCAGTAGGATAGTTTGAGATGCACCTGTACTATCGGTAATCGTCACACCGCCTGTACTATCGTAACTGTAGGTTAGGCTTTGGGTTTGTCCATTGCTAAACTCTTTAGTCAGACGACCTTGGTTATCATATTCAAAAGTACGCTCATAACCTAAATCCGATGTTACCGATAACAAAGAATATTTTTTCGCGGCAATATCCCCTGTATCGTAAGTGTAAGTAGTTGTTCCTTCAGGACTGGTGACAGATAGCAGGTTTTCCCCAGAAGCATCATAACTGTAACTGGTGACTTGGGCTGTGGAGTCGGTAATCTGACTAATCCGCCCTTGGGCATTGTAATCTAAGGTTAAACTGTCGCCATTGGTGTGAACTAACTTACTCAGATTGTTATTTGTATATGCCAGGGTAATCCGATTACCGTTGGTATCTTCAACATAGCTGAGTTTGCCATCAGTTCCAAATAATGAAACTAAACCACTAACTTCTTTTAAGCGATACTCACCATTAGTAATCGTTAGAGTTGCACCACTGTTTTCTGTAAAAGTGCCATCGGTTTGCTTCTCAAAAACGCGCTGCAAATCCCCAACGCTACGAATAATTACATTATCTTGACTATCAGTTGTTGCCCTTAAATCCCACTGACTAGCCCAACCTCGTCCTAAACCACCTAAATTGTAGCGTTCAGCAATAGATTGATAAAAGGTGCGATTAAAGGTTAATGATAACCCTGGTGCAGCATCAACTACATCTGTTGTACTAATTAAGCTAACATTAGTCAGGGTATTAACTGCTTGTTTCCATTCAAAGGCAAATAATCCAGTTAAATCACTGGTTTCCTGTCCCAGTTGACTTAAATAATTAGCATTTTCTGTCATGACAGCTTGAAACTGTCCCGCAGTTGTGCCTAAAGCAGCCGTTAAATTACTCCAAATTGCATCCCAGCTTGCATCATCAATAAAACTATAATCAGCGCGAGATTCAGCTTTAATACTTGCCCAATTAATCACTTCATTGGGTTGAACTTGTTCCACTGCAAAGGAAATTAAACCGTTACCGTTGGGAGTATAAGCAAAGGAAAATTCCCCATTTTTACCAGGTGCTAAAATTCCTGCTGGTCCATTATCACTTGTTCCTAAAGTTAAATTCAGCAGTTGACGCAGAGTAGCACTAACGGTATCTTCTTCAGGGTAAGTAACTTGGGCATTTGTAGGAGTAATTCTGAACAAAGGTGCAATGACATCGGTTTGTCCGACATTGGTATATTTAACTGTAACTACACCATTTGCTGGATAACTTAACTGAGTTTTAATATTCCCCAGTGAACCATCAGTGACAGTGAAAACATCATTAGAAACAGAGTCATTTTGTCCATTGGCAACTTTAACATCATATTGCCCAATGGTTAATCCCTGTAAATCAAAAGTTGCCCAGACTTCTGTTTCATTCACCCAATAAACTTGACTAGCAACTTGTGCTGTACCATTGGGGGCAATGATGCTAATTTGATCGTTGGGCAAAAAATTCTGTCCCGCAATAACAATTGTTGTTTGACCTTTATTACTTCCTGATGCACCTTGAGGAAGTCCTGTAATTAAAGGTGCATCTTTATCAATAATGGTCAATGTGGCGCTATTTTCCGTGCCAATTGTTGCCCCTCCTGTTGGCGTTGTGAGGATTAATTGGAGAGTTTCATCAAGTTCTATGTTTGTGTCATTAACGATGGGAATAGTGACGGTTTTACTGATTTCTCCATCAGCAAAATTAACTGTAATTGCTGTGTTGTCGTAGTCGCTTGGTGCTTTCGCTGTTCCATCTTTTAGATTGATTTTGGCACTTACAGCACCGTTTTTTCCTCCAGTGCGAGTAACGGTGACAGCAGAAATAGCAATACCATCTTCTCGGATAGTAAATTGAGGGGCGCTAAAAGCTAATGTTCCTGAGTTAGTAATAACAGATGCATCAATAGTGCGATCGCTAAATTCAATTCGTTCAATACCACTCAGAGTGTCAACATTATCACGATTATTAATCGTATCGGTAACTATTATTCTTCCATCATTTACAATAATTTCATATTCCGAAAAAGCACCTGTAAAAACAGCCGTATCAGTTCCAGTACCTCCAGATAGAGTGTCATTACCCCTTCCCCCAATCAGGCGATCATTACCTGTTTCACCAAATAATCTGTCACTACCACTACCACCGTTGATGGTATCGTTACCTAATCCACCAAATAAATCATCACGGAAACCAGTCCCGTTGATTTGATCATCATCGCTAGTGGTGTTAAAAATAAAGTCACTTTGTTGTAACTGCTCACGGCTCAAACCCACAATTTCCATTTGGGACAAGCTATTTGCCAGTTCAATGGTAATCAGAGCATTGCCATCGCTGTTATTGGTAGTCAGGGTGCGTAAGGTTTCAAATTCTGAAATTCCCACATTTCGCAGGTCAATCTTGTCTTCCCCTTGCACGAAGTCGGTGATTAAGTCATAGGCACCATTGGAAAGTCGTTCTAAAACAAACTCGTCTGCACCTGTTCCACCTGTGAGAGTATTGTTTCCGGAACCACCAAATAATCTATCATTACCTGCTTCAGCGTTGATGGAATCATTACCACTCTCACCTTTAATGATGTCGTCTGCATTTGTGCCTAGAAGGGTATCGTTGCCGTTAGTACCGTTGATTTCGCTCATGGGTAGTGCTTGTAAAGGAGTAAAGAAAAATTTAGGTATGTAAAAATGTGACCATCTTTTAGGATGGTTACAATGACCGTATTTTGGGATGTCGTCAACCTGGATATTAACGCTAGCGTTTAATTCAACCTAGTATCTTTAATTATCAAGCTATGGCTAACGCCACGCTACCGCTATCAGTGCTTTGTCTTTCGACAGCTAGGTTTTTTAAATGGTTAATTACCTTTCCACTATGCCAAGTATAGCAGCATATTATTAGACTAATGAATTAAAAAACCTCGTAGAAAGACGGAGAAGCTCAAACCCAATTTTTCGGTAAATATAGCAGGGAACAGGCTCGAAAATCTTTAATTGTAAGGGTTTCATTATCTATTTCTGTCCTAACCTCCTTGGCGGTTGCTATATTTCATATTTCGAGATTTGTCGAGCATTGGATGCGGCAGAAAACACCCGTAACGCTGCTGACTCTGGCTAGCAACCAGACGGGAGAACTTATGGAATAGGCGACTTTAAATAAAACTACATAGATGGAAACACAGCTAGTTTTTAGGAATCAATACAGATGAGACTTGAAGAGAGATACATTTGTACTCATTTTCTGTATTTTTAACGGCGATCGCATTGTGATGATTACAGTTGGTGTGCGATCGCCATGTAGTTTTAGCTACCTCTGGTTTTATTGAGTCAATTGGGGATTCAAAATAGACTCATGGCATGGGTCAGATAATCTCAGGTAACTAATTTTTCCATTTTGCTCTAGCTTCAAATAATTGTTTTTTGCTCCATGAAAAAATTTGATAAACTAGCGGTCAAGAGAATCTGATATAGGTATAGTTCAAATTAAAAATAGTCTATGTTTAAACCTCTGCAAGTGTTTTCGGTACTGGGAATACCAGTTCATGTCATGAGTAACTATCCCGGCTGGTTGCTGGAATGCTTGCAACAAAGCCGAGGGACTCATGTAGTTACCTTGAATGCAGAAATGACGATGCAGGCAGAACGGAATCAAACCTTGGCTCAAGTAATTCAAAATGCCGAGTTAGTAATTCCAGATGGCGCGGGGGTAGTTCTGTATTTACGATGGCTGTTCTGGCAAAAAGTGCAGCGTTGTCCGGGGATTGAGCTAGCAGAAATGCTGTTGCAAGAACTGGGACAACAGCAGACAGATGCCAAAGTTTTTTTCTATGGTGGAGCATCTGGAGTAGCAGCAAAAGCCGCAGAATTTTGGCAGCAGCAAATTCCCACCTTGAATTTAGTAGGGACTAATTCTGGCTACCATAATCCAGAAGAAGAAGAGCAATTAAAACAAAGACTCACCCAATTGCAGCCACAAGTAATTTTTGTGGGTTTGGGAGTACCACGCCAAGAGTTATGGATTGCCGAAAACCGTCATTTATGCCCCCAAGCCATTTGGATTGGTGTTGGTGGTAGTTTCGATATTTGGTCAGGGATCAAAAATCGCGCTCCTGCTTGGTTAGGAAATAACAACTTGGAATGGCTGTATCGGCTGTATCAAGAACCCTGGCGTTGGCGACGAATGTTGGCTTTGCCGGAATTTGCTGTGAAAGCTTTTATTTATCGTTTGACTGCCAGGGGTGCAATATAGTGCTAAATGCTGAGTTTTATACAGGTTTTAATTGATTCATTTCACCACCAAGTCAAGATGATGGCGGGAGCCTTCTCACTGAGTTAGGTAAATTTTCATTTTTAAAGTTTCGGTTTGAGATTCCCCGCTTTTATCTGGGAATCCTGGTTTTAAGGTGAATCTCAAATCACAAACTTCCGGCTATTTAATTGCGGATATGAAAAAAGTTTAATAATGCCAGTATTAACAACCCCAAAAACTAGTGATCAATCAATTAACAAAGAAGATCACAAAACTCAACAGCCCAGTAGCAATACAGCTGCAATGGTACAATTGCGCTCTGTGACCAAAACCTATAAAAATGGCTGTCACGCCTTATTCGATGTGAATTTAGAGGTAAAAAAGAAAGAATTTTTATTGATCACAGGGCCTAGTGGTTCGGGGAAATCAACTTTGTTAAAACTCTTGTATGGTGAAGAGTTACCCACACAGGGCGATGTCATTGTTGATGATTGTGATGTGAAGAGTTTGCGAGGCGATCGCTTGTCAACATTACGGCGACGGATTGGGATTGTCTTTCAAGACTACAAATTGATTCCTCAGCGCACGGTAGCAGAAAATATCACTTTTGTGTTACAAGCTCAAGGCTATACCCGGAAAGAAATTCACCGACGTTTAGAACCAACTTTAAAGCTAGTAGGTTTACTGACTAAAGCCGATTGTTTTCCCGATCAACTTTCTGGGGGAGAACAACAACGGGTAAGTATTGCGCGGGCGATTGTCGGCACACCTCCGTTACTTTTGGCTGATGAGCCAACAGGTAACCTTGATCCTGATAATTCTTGGCAAGTTATGCAAATTCTCCAAAAGTTAAATACCTTTGGAGCTACCGTAATTGTGACTACTCATGATGAACAATTAGTGCGTCGGTGTAATCATCCAGTAGTGCAAGTCCGGAATGGAAGAGTTGATCGACAATCGCCAAACTTTCATAAACCTAAGTCGTGAGCTTAGGAATCCCCGACCGTTTACGGCGGGGAGGATGTCAAAGCCTCTTGTTGTGGCTAGTTGGAAAAATTGCCATTCTGGCAAACGCCTCAGATGGCGATGAGATGTTTTTCATCCTCTCCTGTGTTAATCTTGCTGCCAGCCTCAGTTAGAGGGAAAAATGAATTTTTCAGCGACCTAAATTAGGAATGAATCCGAACTGGCAATTTTGTAGATTGAGGGATTAAAGTTGTCACTTTGTCGGATAGTAGCGATCGCCTGCGCTCCAAGGCTTGTAAACTGTCTAAAGCAGCATCTCTGATTACTGTTTCCTGCTCTTGACTTAGTAATAGTCGCAAGCATTGAACAACTTCCTCCTGCACCTGGGAATCAACTCCCTGACTGGTGATGATTTTGGTTAATTGTCGTATGGCAATCAAACGCTTCAAGGGGTCTGGTTGTGTTAAATTAACAAATAACTGATCAAGTTTGTTTTGCTCTTGGTTTCCGTAAAAGCTGACAATTTGCCACATCAATAAAATTAAAGTTAATAACGTTCCCAAACCTTGCACAATCGTACCAGCCGCAATCCAGGAACTTTTAGAGTCAACCCAGATGGCAGCTGCCATGTATGTGCTAAGGGTGGCAATACCTCCACTACCTACCGCTAAGGCTAAACGACAATTGGGGCTGTTTAAGAACCTCCACATTTGGGATAAGCGCAGTTGCCAGTTCCATTTCTGCATTGAGTAAACTAATAACATTACCCCAACGCCAACCAGAAGCGCCAAGAGCAGTTTCCAGTTCCATAACAACATCGCCACAATAATTGTTAAAAAGCCCAGAATGCCTCCCGGCCCAGACAAAGGCTTAAAAGTTCTTTGCTTTGGGCTTCCTGACTTGAACTTTAAAAGTGACCAGTGAGGAATCTGGTTGATCCGTTGCTGCCAAGAAAATGAAGCCTTTACCACAGTGGTTACCTACTTAATTACAATAATGTTTAATCATAAATCCTTGTCTGGTAGCAATCATCAGCAAATACATTTTTTCCAAAAAGCCAAAAAAGTATCTACTTACAGCACTTCCCAGTGTTATGAGGTACAAGAACCCCACCCCCAACTCCCTCCCCGCAAGCGATGAGGGGGCTAAGAGTACCTCATATAATTGGAAATCGCTGTAATCTGACAAGGGCTAGAGTTGCAGAGTTTTTAGTTCTCCGATAATTACAATTGTGGGGTGTTTCAATCCAACAAATCAGTGCTTTGGGGTCAAGTAACTATTTGTCAAACTATCCGTCAAATTCAGTAACCATCACAGAACTTTAATCAACACCTATGTTTCAGCCACAAGGATTTGAGCAACGCTCCATAATTACCTCATTAGGTAAGATGGTTTATTATACTGCCACTAGCTCACCTTGGCAGGATGATTCGACTGCAAAACATGAGAGGGAAACTTTGGTATTCCTGCATGGCCTTGGTGGGGGATCTTCTGCCTATGAGTGGTCGAAAGTTTATCCGGCTTTTGCTGCTGAATATCGCGTTTTAGCACCAGATTTAATGGGTTGGGGTAGGTCTGAGCATCCAGCACGGAACTACATAATTGATGATTATCTGACAACGATTCAGGAGTTTATCCAGCACACTTGCACAGGGCCAGTGAAAGTGATCGCTTCTTCCCTGACAGCGGGCTTCACAATTCGAGTCGCGATCGCCCATCCTGATTTATTCAAATCTTTAATTCTCGTTACACCAGCCGGACTATCGGATTTTGGCGAAGACTACTCTCGCAGCGTTTTTGCCCAAGTAGTTAGCGTTCCCATTGTTGATCGTTTGCTTTATAGCGCTGGAATTTCTACCCGTGGCGGTATTCGTAATTTTTTAGAAAAACGGCAATTTGCCCAGTCTAATCGCATATACGAGGAAATTGTTGAGGCTTATCTCCTCTCTGCCCAGCAACCGAATGCTGAATATGCAGCCCTATCTTTTGTCCGTGGCGACTTATGTTTTGATTTATCCCTATACATTGAACAGTTGACAACTCCTACCGCGATTATTTGGGGACAACAGTCCGAATTTACTGGCCCGGAAATTGGTCGTCGTCTTTGGGAGAAGAATCCCCAAGCAATCCAAGTGTTTCAACAATTAGAAAATGTGGGATTAACGCCTCAGTTGGAATTACCAGCTGTGACTATTGGGTTGATTCGGCAATTTTTACCGATGCTGGATTAGCAGAGGCTCAGATCCCCGAATTATACAAGAAGTCGGGGATCTTGGAGTTACTAGCTGATTGGGGATTGCTGTAGCTATTAGCCAAAAATCAGGGAATGTTAGCTGTCTTTTATTCTCACATCGATCACAGTGGAATTAAAGTTATAGTTAAAACCTTCTAATTCAAATGTCGTACCAATTTTTACTTTGCTATTACCTAATACTGGACCACTGTCAGTAATTTGGGCTTTACCTTCTAAAGTTAAAAGCATATCTGTACTGAAATTGTTTGTCCTGGGATCTGGTAATTCTTTCACTGAACCATCTGGTTGGGAAACTGTTAAGGTTCTAGGTAGGACTTGAATGGATTTGATCCCAATCTGACCGTAGGGTTGATTGCGGATAATCACGTTGGTTTTACCGCCTTTTGTAAATCCTTGAGCAAATAACCGTTCAGGATCGCGGACATTCAAACCGCGAACTGCTAAGTCTACCTCAATGGGTACGGTTTTATTACCGACTTGGGCAACGGAACCAGTAGTTCCAGGAAAAACAAATATACCAAATATTACTAGCAGAATTACCAGTGCAGCACCTAAATCAAGTAAATTGATTTTGCCGAACAAGCGTCCTTTGGAATCTAAAATAGCCATAGAAATTTTTCCTAGATAGAAGCGGAATAATTGATTCTAGCAACAAGTTTTGTCAGGGACAGGAGAATTTTTCCGACTTGATTATTTGGTAATCGCTCAAAGCATCTGGGTGTTGTCGTTATAGGACAGTTGATCATGGGTTGGCAAATGGGGAGTAAGACAAGAGTCTGGAAGTAAGTAGGTGGGACTCGGAAAAACCAAACTATATTACGACTCGTAAACACCCATGAAACTTTTACCAATGACCAATGACAAAGGACAACCCCCGCCAGTTAAGTTTATTTACGCCCACCTACTTAAACACATTCTGTCTATTTTAGATATGGAAACAGGATTTGATCATCACAGATATGAGAACCATACTGGTATAGAAGTTTAGTTTTGAGTCAATAATGCAACTTAGAAGACTCTAAATACGTCCAATAATTTATCCCATTAACTTAATTACAATGAATTGGAACAGCTTTTTTGCAAATCTTGATCATAGACGGAGACGTTGGTTTTATCCGTTGATTTCGGTGGTAGTCGCTCTGAGTCTGTGCCTGACTACACCCATGCCTGGAAATGCCTTCGATATCCGGTCTCTTCTGTTCCGGGGAATCCAGGTAATTCAGATGTCTAATCTGTCTGATCGCCAAGAAGTTGATCTTGGTAGGCAGATGAATCAGCAGTTGCAGAGTAGTAATATTAAACTGAGCCGCAATTCTACGATTAATCGCTATGTGGAACAAATTGGTCAGCGCTTGGTAGCTAATAGCGATCGCCCATCACTTCCTTTTACGTTCCAAGTCGTTGAAGATAATGCTATCAATGCTTTTGCTACTTTGGGGGGTTATGTATATATCCACACTGGTTTAATGAAAGCCGCAGAGAATGAAGCGGAATTAGCTAGTGTGATTGCCCATGAAATTGGTCACATTGGCGGCAGACACTTAGTACAACAGATGCGGCAAAGAGAGATCGCTAGTGGTGTAGCTTCAGCCGCAGGTTTAGATCGCAATGCCGCTGTGGGAATTGGTGTAGAACTCGCACTCAACCGTCCCCGCAGTCGTCAAGATGAATTTGATGCTGATGTTAGAGGGTTAAGAGCTTTGACACAGGCTGGTTATGCTCAGTCGGCGATGGTTTCCTTTATGCAAAAGCTGATGCAAAAAGGGGGTTCTATGCCGACATTTTTGAGTACTCACCCTGGCACAGGCGATCGCATTCAGGCCTTGCAAAGTTCAATTAATGCCCAACCGAGCAATAAACGCGACGGATTGGATAAAGCTGCTTATCGAGGTTCTATCCGAAGCATACTTTAGTGGAAATGTCAATCATTACCAAAGAATTGGGTCTAAAGCCCCGTCGTTCTACGACGGCTTTTTCATGATTGTTGCTCATAATTGTGGTACGATTACGTTAGTGCAACTGACGTAACCATGCTGGTATTTGAGGCAAAACTTGAGGGTACAAACGAACAGTATCAGTTGCTTGACGAAGCGATTAGAACTGCGCGGTTTGTTCGCAATGCTTGCTTGAGATACTGGATGGACAATAAGGGTATTGGGCGATACGACCTGAGTAAATTCTGCGCTATCCTTGCCGCTAAGACCGAGTTTCCTTGGGTAGCCAAGTTGAACTCGATGGCTCGTCAAGCTTCGGCTGAAAGAGCGTGGTCTGCGATTGCTAGATTTTTTGATAACTGCAAGAAATCTCAACCAGGGAAGAAAGGTTATCCACGATTCAAGAAAGAGCAAACGCATGGTTCTGTTGAGTACAAAACCAGTGGATGGAAGCTTTCTGATGACCGGAGATACATCACTTTTAGCGATGGATTCAAAGCGGGAACTTTCAAGCTCTGGGGAAATCGTGACCTGCATTTCTACCAATTGAAACAATTTAAGCGAGTGCGGGTTGTGCGTCGTGCTGATGGTTACTATGCCCAGTTTTGCATTGACCAAGAGCGAGTAGAAAGACGAGAGCCAACGGGTAAAACTATTGGTATTGATGTTGGTTTGAACCACTTCTACACCGATAGTAACGGGGAAACAGTTGCAAACCCTAGACACCTGCGTAAGTCCGAGAAGTCTTTGAAACGGCTGCAACGTCGTTTGTCTAAAACTAAAAAGGGTTCTAACAATAGAATCAAGTTTATTTCTAAACTTGCTCGTAAACACCTCAAAGTAAGTCGTCAGCGTCAAGATTTTGCCGTGAAAACAGCAAGGTGCGTAGTGAAGTCTAACGACCTCGTGGCGTATGAAGATTTGCAGGTGCGGAATATGGTCAAGAATCATCGCTTGGCTAAATCTATTAGTGATGTGTCGTGGTCGTTGTTCCGGCAATGGGTTGAGTATTTCGGTAAGGTTTTTGGTGTAGTGACTGTTGCAGTTTTGCCCCATTACACTAGTCAGAATTGCTCTAATTGTGGTGAGATTGTTAAAAAATCTCTTAGTACCAGAACCCATGTTTGTTCTCATTGTGGGCATACCCAAGACCGGGATTGGAACGCGGCGCGGAACATTTTAGAACTCGGATTGAGTACGGCGGGTCACGTCGGAACTAACGCCTCTGGAGACATCGACCTCTGCTTGGGTGGAGAAATCCCTCCAAGTAAGTCGAGTCGCGGAAAGAGGAAACCCAAGAAGTGATTCTTGGAATCACCGTGGCTTCAGTCCGGTGAGGATGTCAATCATGCTCGCTGCTTATGGCGGCGACCAGCTATTTTTGACGGTTTAACCATGATCACCCCTTCGGCTAAGGGCAAAGTGCGGAGAGTATTGTTAAAAATGTTGACTTGATAAATTAAGTTATTTGTAGTATCTAGTCCAGTTAACCAGCCACTGCGGGGATGGTAAGCACCAGTATCTATATCTAGCCATCCCTGCCCTTGTGCCAAGTTGCCAGGCTGAACGCCAGGGAAGGTAAAGGTGATGGTGTGACCGATGATAATTAGTTTATCAGAAAAGTATGGTTGCTCAATGCTATGAAATTCGTCGCGTATCCAACAAAATTGCTCGGCAGTTTGTTCTGCTAAAGATAGGTTAGGGTCAACGCCAGCATGAGTTAACCAAATGTCTCCCAAATCGATATACAGAGGCAAAGTTTTCAACCATTCCAAGTGTTCGTCCGGAATAATAGCTTCTTCGTAACTGGCTATAGTTGCTTGTCCCCCACCATACAGCCATGCTTGCGTTGCTGGGGTGGAAGTGTTCTCACCAGTCAAGATGCTTAATAACATTTGCTCATGATTTCCCAGGAGACACCCATAATTATTGTCCTTGACAAAATCAATGACATGGCAGCTTTTAGGACCACGATCAATTAAGTCTCCGAGAAAGTATATTTGATCGTCTGATGCGGGGGCGATCGCCTCCATCAATTTCATCAAACCTTCGTAGTGGCCATGCACATCTCCAATCACAATTCGACGTTGGCTAGTTTCGCTCATCGGTTCTCAGCTTAAATAGTTTGATTGAATAATTTTGCTACTGTTGAAATTGTCTAGTTTCCACAACGATATATAAACAGTGTTTGACAAATGTCACTTTTATCTTAATTGAATTTTTACCTATAAAATTACATTGGCTGAAAAAGACGCAAAGTGAGATTTATTCATCAGACATCGCCGACGAAAGTATTGGAGTGAGACTGAAGTTTTTATGGGCAATTTCTTAGGCTGCAAATTTTGGCCAAATTAGCTTAAAATTTAGGCAATCGCTCTATTACTAACTCCCCAGCACACCATGTCTGATAACTTCTCTGCTGAAATTAGCTCACGCATTTGCACTCATATGAACGAGGATCATGCTAATGCGATCGTTCTTTATGCTCAGGCTTTTGGCGGTGTTACAAATGCGACAACCGCAGAAATGCTGTCAATTGATTCTCAAGGGATGAATTTAGCAGCACAAGTCAATGCCGAAACTGTGCCAGTTCGGATTCAGTTCGATCATGTGTTAGTAGACTCGGAAGATGCTCACCAAACTCTGATTGCGATGGTGAAGCAAGCACGGGTTCAGAGTAAGTAAAAACTGCATTAGTTAGACTTAAAATACAAATCCCAGAACTACATTGACAGATGTCCGAATGAGTTCCCAGTATTCTGCCTCTAATACACCCACCAAGCCCAAAATTCGATGATAATCGACAGCGCGGATTTGCCCAACATCAATAAAACGGTCTTGGTCTAATCCATTATTTGCTGTTGCTTTCACATTCACAATATAGGGGGCTTGTTTCTTTCCTCGGCGAAATGGCATGACAATTGTCAGTAATCCATACTGATTCATGATGTCATTCTGCACAATCAAGCAAGGACGAGTTTTTTGTGCTTCAGCCCCGAAGGTAGGATCAAGATTCACCCAACGGATTTCTCCCCGTTGATAAGTTAAATTATCCCTTGGCATTAATGCCATCTCCAACAACATGATCCCAATCAGCAATTTCAGCTTGATATTCCGGGTCTTCAGCATCTTGCTTCAGGGCGGTGATCATTTCTGCTGCTAAAATTTGGCGGCGGTGTTCTGCTAACAGTGCATTGACGTATCCACTGCGGTTTCCCTGTGCATACTGATCTACAAACCGGAGAATGTCTTCTTCTAAGGTAATTGTGACTTTGAGCATGAGTCTTACTCGATAGTATGACTTTATTATCTTACTAAATTTTTGTACAGATTTTATTGTTCTGCCCTTAATAACCAAAAGCCTGTATAAGTCATACCGGAATCATCGGGTTGAACTAACAAAAAATGCAATCCTTGGCTTTGTTGTTGACGCTGTTGATACGTTTTTGCAGCAGTAGCCACATCTGCATCTTCAAAGGTTGCCACAATCCATCTATCAACTAAACCAGCTTCTAATATTAAGCCATTTGGCTCGCCAGCTATGTAATTTAACGCCACTGGATGTGCTGCTTCTAACCACTTTGCCAAACGCATCGATTTTCTGCCACCATAGATAATGACACCAGGGACAGGGACTATGGATGCTAAACCCAGATTTATCGGTTGCAAAAATTCTGGTATAGATAAAATCGGCATCGGGCGTTGTGCAAACATATCCACGAGTTCGCCAGCTGGAAGTGTAGCAAACCGCCATTCTTCCCCCCAGAGATTTTCGGGTAATGGTGTTGGGGGTGGTTTATCCAGGGCTAAGGGATATTGCTTTTCTTCTAACCACTGTTTTAACGCCTCAGTGTAGCGGGTAGGTTCGACATCAATATCTAAGTTGTTTGCAGCTGCTTGAATTAAACTCAAAGACTGGGGACGAAATACCTGAATGATATCTGGTAAATTGTCACCAGCTGCTAACTGAAGTTGAGTCGCAACCCAATGAGAGTTGGCTGCTGACTGGGGACAAGTGGCTGTATATTTAAAGCTACGAGTTGCGTCACAAATCAGCAATTCCCAGAGAATTTGTCCAGATTTATCCTGCACCGGACGACGATAAAAATCAACTTGCCAAATTTTGATCATTTTATAAGAATCAGTATAAAAATAAGCATGAAAAAAATAAGAAACACTCTGCGTCAGTCTTTGGCTGTTTTTCGCTATAGCGGACGGGCTATTAGCTTAGTGTGGAATACTAGCCAGATTTTGACCATTATCCTTGCTACTTTAACTTTAGTCGCGGGTCTTTTACCAGGCGCGATCGCCTATATTGGCAAATTAATTGTGGATGCGGTGGTTTTGGCGGCGCAAGTCAATGACGGCAATATTTCTCAACCTTTATTATATGTGGGGTTAGAAGCAGTGGCGATCGCACTCCTCGCAGGTAGTCAACGGGGTATCTCTATTTGTCAATCATTGTTACGGGTGCTACTAGGGCAAAAAGTAAATGTACTGATATTAGAAAAAGCCCTGACATTAGATTTGCGCCAATTTGAAGATTCAGAATTTTATGACAAACTCACCAACGCTCGGCGCGAAGCCTCAGTGCGTCCCCTTTCCTTAGTAACCCGTACCTTTGGCTTAGTACAAAACGCCCTCTCCCTAGTTACCTACGGCATTTTATTAATCAATTTCTCCGCTTGGGCAGTCATAGTATTAATTTTAGCAGCCATGCCCTCCTTCATTGCCGAAACCAAATTTGCTGGGGAAGCCTTTCGTTTATTTAGTTGGCGCGTCCCCGAAGCCCGCCAACAGCACTACATAGAAAATATCTTAGCCAGAGAAGACTATGCCACAGAAATCAAACTTTACCAACTAGGCGAAACCCTGCTAGAACGTTACCGCAACCTGTTTCATCAACTATATGGCGAAGATAGAGATTTAACTTTGCGGCGGGGTTTGTGGGGATATCTCCTAAGTTTAGTGAGTACGACTGCTTTTTACTTGGCTTACGCTTGGATAGTCGTTGAAACAGCGATGGGGAGGATTTCTTTGGGAGATATGACAATGTATCTCACCGTCTTCCGCCAAGGACAGTCTACATTTTCTAATGCCTTAACTTCAATTGGCGGAATGTATGAAGACAACTTATATTTATCCAACCTTTACGATTTCTTAGAAGAAGAAGTTCCTAAATCTTGGGGTAATGCAACCAGAGGGATAAATCCTGAAGATGGAGTTCGTTTTGAGAACGTATCATTTACTTATCCGGGAAGTTCTCAACCTGCATTAACAGATATTTCTCTACATTTAAAACCGGGAGAAAAACTAGCCATTGTCGGTGAAAACGGTTCAGGTAAAACCACCTTAATTAAATTACTCACCCGACTTTACACCCCAGATTCCGGGAGGATTTATTTAGATGGCTTAGACTTACAAGAATGGGATGTTGATGTGTTGCAAAAACGTATTGGAGTAATTTTCCAGAACTTTGTGCGTTACCAATTCACCGTCGGCGAAAATATTGGCGTAGGCGACGTAGAACATTTAGAAGACAAACAGCGCTGGGAAATAGCCGCCGAAAAAGGTATGGCGCAACCCTTCATAGAGAAATTACCCCAAACCTTCCAAACCCAACTAGGGCGTTGGTTCAAAAGTGGACAAGAACTTTCCGGGGGACAGTGGCAAAAAATCGCCTTAGCCCGTGCATTTATGCGAACAAAAGCAGATATTTTAGTATTAGACGAACCAACATCAGCAATGGATGCTCAAGCCGAATTTGATATCTTCAATCATTTTCGCACACTGACGCAAAATCAGATGGTATTTTTAATTTCTCATCGCTTTTCTACTGTGAGAATGGCCGACAAAATAGCCGTTATCGAAGAGGGTAAAGTTGCAGAACAGGGAACCCATGAGGAATTATTACAAACCGGGGGACGTTACGCCAAATTATTCTACCTGCAAGCTGCGGGCTATAAGTAATTAACGTCTAACTTCCACGCAAAAATTTCCTTAACCACCTAATTGCCTCACTTGTTGTTTGCTCATTTGCAATTTGAAGGCATTGCTGCACAATTTCTCTGAGGTTAGGAAAATAGCTGCTTTCTGTAATTGTGTAAATTTCACCCTGCAATTTATAAATTAATAGCTGCTTATTCTTTAACAACCAAACCTCTGGTACTTTATAAGGAAGATAGTCATCAATACTAGTATAGCTAGTAACATCTACCTCAATCACTAAATCTGGTGGAGGGTTATTGAGCCAGTCGATCCGGTTTTTACCTACTACGGATCTCCAATTTTGAATGTAGAAGCAATAATCAGGCTCAATGCCGCTTACCAGAGGCTTACTCATGGTGATGGGCGTAAATGAATCGTATCTTTGTTCTAAATGATCTAGCAAAACCTTAGCAATATCTGCCAGCAAGCTTGCATCCCTGCCATGCTCTGGTAACGGTGCCATGAGCAAAATCTCTCCAGTTCGATATTTAATGCGAGGCGAGCAGCGATTTGCAAGTTGCTGACTCAGTACTTGATAGTCTTGCCAAGATCCCAACATCCTGACAACTGTGCCAGGCGGCAACTCAATTCTTTCAGGTGTAATTACAGTGTGCATATTCGCCTGCCTTGAGAAATTCCAGCTACACCAAACATTTCTTCCTGATCTTTCTTGACTTTGCGTACTTTGCGCCTTGGCGGTTCGTTACTCTTAAACCAACAAATCCAAAACACTGTCAGCCACTTCAAAATTAGCAGTCACATTCTGGACATCATCCAACCCCTCAAGAGAATCAATTAACTTGAGAAGCGATCGCCCTTGCTCAAAATCAACAACCTCAATATAATTGCTAGGAATCCAGCGTAACTCCACATCATTCACCTCAAAACCCATATCCCTCAACCTCTGACTGAGAACCTCCAAATTTGACACCTCAGTAAACACCTCAGCCATGTCATCCTCAGTCATCTCATAAAACTCAGCCCCACCTTCCAGAGACGCTTCCAAAAGCCGGTCTTCATCCTCCACCCCAGAAACCACACACACACCCTTTTGGTCAAACATCCAGCTAACGCAACCCGTTTCACCCAGATTTCCACCACATTTACTAAAAGCCCCACGCAAATCAGCCGCCGTGCGATTACGATTATCCGTCAGGGCTTCAATTAAAATCGCCACACCACCGGGTCCATAACCCTCATAGCGAATCGCCTCAAAACTAGCACCATCGCCGCCAAAAGTTCCCGCCCCTTTAGCGATCGCCCGTTCAATATTATCATTAGGAATATCCGCAGCCTTAGCCTTATCAATAGCTGTACGTAGCTGAAAATTTAAGCTAGGGTCTGGTACACCACTTCTAGCAGCAATAATAATTGCCCTAGACAACTGAGCGAAAGTCTTGCCCTTTTTGGCATCTACTACCGCCTTCTGACGCTTAATATTTGCCCATTTACTGTGTCCTGCCATAATCTAAAATGATGAACGCTTCCTTCAAAGTTTAGGATATATATATATAGTTTTTGCCTAGATGCAAAGGATAGCCTATTGAATTGTGGAAAAATTACCTCAATTGTGCGATACCTTATGAAACGTGATGCACGGCTTTTTTTCATACCCCAGAAATATAGGAGAAAAAGCCAGAACGTGCAGTACTACTTGAAAAGTTTACTGCTGTTACTGCTGGTGGGCATACTAGCTATCGGTGGATGTCAAACCATACGAACAGCCGAAACAGATGTAATTCATCTGACTTTATGGCAAGGTGTGAATCCACCAGCCAATCGAGATGTTTTACAAAAGCTTGTAGATAAATTTAATCAAACTCATCCGAAAATTCAAGTAGAGTCCCTTTATGCTGGACAACAAGACCAGCAAACGCCGAAAATTTTAGCCGCAGTCGTAGGAAATGCGCCACCGGATTTATTATGGTATAACCCCACCATTGCAGGTCAATTAGTCGAACTGCAAGCTTTAATTCCCTTAGACGAAAAGCTAGACAATTCTCCAGTTAAAGCCGAAATTGACCCGGCTTTGTTTGAGTCAATGGAATATCAGGGGAAACTTTGGTCATTGCCATTTGCGACTAATAATGTCGCTGTCTATTACCGTCCCAGTTTGTTTAAAGCCGCCGGAATTACCGAATTACCCCGGACTTGGGAACAGTTTCGGGAAGTCGCCAAAAAATTGACTCGTGATACCACTGGCGATGGACGCATCAATCAGTATGGAATGTTTTTGCCATTAGGGAAAGGAGAATTTACAGTCTTCACCTGGCTACCATTTATGTGGAGTAGCGGCGGCGAATTGGTGAACGGGGAATCAAGGGATGCAGCAGCAGTGATGTTACAAGATAATCCAGGTGCGATCGCCGCTTTGCAATTTTGGCGTAATCTGATTGACGATGGTTCCGCTATTTTATCCGGCCCCGAAAGAGGCTATGAAACAGGTGACTTAATCGCTGGTAACGTAGCAATGCAAGTCACAGGCCCCTGGAGTTTGGGAGAATTTACTGAGAGTGGGGTAGATTTTGGAGTTTTTCCCATTCCTGTTAGTCAAGAACCCGCTACCAGCGTCGGCGGTGAAAATTTATTCTTGTTCAAAACCACACCTGAACGAGAACAAGCCGCCTTCACCTTTGCCGAGTATGCCATGAGTGCCGAATTTCAGACAGAACTCGCATTAGGAACAGGCTATTTACCAATCAACTTGAAGTCTCGCCAAAATCCACAATATCAAGAATTTGTCAAGAAACTGCCCCCGGTGCAAGTATTTTTAGACCAAGCCGAACATGGGCGATCGCGTCCCATCTTTCCGGGTTATAATCGCATATCCGATAGTTTAGGTCGGGCAATTGAATCAGTCTTACTCGGTCAAAATTCCCCAGCAGAGGCACTCAAAATAACCCAACAGCGATTAGATTTGATCTTCAAGTAATTAAATCGCAAATGGGTTAACAACCAAGCACCAAATTCACCTTGATTCATCTGACAAGTGGTAAGATTTTCTAGGAAACTTGAGATTCAGTAACTACCTCTAGAAGTTGCCAGATAGCTGATACCAATTTAATATAAAGATGCATAAATAGAATTTAACCAGAAATCCAGTTCCCCTCCTCGCTTGCGGGGAGGGGTTAGGGGTGGGGTCGAAATAATATGCAGCCTCACAAATAATTGGTATGAGGACATAAATTGCTCATAAAACCCTGTTACCTGCTAAAGTGCCGACATCCTTGTTCAGAAAATCTCATAAATTGAACATTCTGAAAATTCTTATCCCACAGCCGAATATATCTAGGCTGTTCATGGTTTAATTTAAAACATGATCATTAAATTAAGTAGCCGAGGCTGTTGTTGCTCAACAGCTAAAAAATCTTTGAGTCTAGGCTTATGGATTACAACTGTTTAACTAATTTTAAAGGCTAGCAATTAAAAAAAATGAAGCACAAAGTAGTTTTAGAAGAACATAAAAAAAATGCAAATAGAGATATAAGATTTGATATCTTAAAAACTATAGGTATACTTTTAATTATTCTTGCCCACGTTATTCCGCAAAATATTTTATTCCATATAAGAAGCTTTGATGTTCCCCTCATGGTAATTATATCTGGCGCACTTTTTTATTCTTCTAGTCACAATAAAAATTATACTTTAAGAATTTATTTGCAAAAAAGAATCCCTCGGCTCATAGCTCCTGTGTGGTTTTTTCTGACTTTTTTCTTTATCTCATATTATCTCATATTTCTCCTAGTGGGCAGCAACTATCCTTTTTCTTTGAAAAGCGATATTATCGGGAGTTTTTTATTCTTATGGGGGATTGGCTACGTATGGATAATTCGTGTATTTATTCTTGTGGCTATGATCTCAACATTAGTTCTCAGATTATTCAGAGCTTGTAAAAATAGCAATCATTTCCTGGGATTACTATTAATAATTTATGGTTGCCATGAATTGATATTGCTCTTACTTGAAAATATCACCATAGAAAATAAATTATTATCAGTTTTGATCCAGAATTATTTTTTGTTTATTATTCCCTATGGTTGCTTATTTGGCTTAGGTCTTACTTTACCAAAGATGACACGAAAATCACTATTAATTATTTGTGGCATCTTTTTGATAGTATTTCTGATCATGAATGGCTACTATTACTATATACAAGAACCTAACTTATACCCTGAAACTTTCAAATATCCACCAAGGCTTTATTATGAATCCTATGGGATTTTTGCGTCAATTCTAGCGTTTCTGCTAGTAGATAAATTAGCTACAACTTACAATTTAAACCAGCAAGAAAATTCAGTAACGAGAATTATAATTTTTATCAGTAGTTCAAGTTTATGGATATATTTATGGCATATTTTCTTTCTAACTTTACCAAATTACTTTTTGCAAATAAAACTAATTTTGTTTAAAAACAGTCTCATGTCTTTTATCGTAGTTGTTTTCCTATCAATCGCCGCAACTTATCTTCAAAAAATAACTATTTCTCGACTCATCAAAAAGACTAAATTTGGTCAACATAACTCGGACCTTCTTGCTACATTATTTTTGAAATAGTAAAAATTTTGGGCGACTATAATTCGCTATACCATTTCCTAGTACAAGTCGGCGTAAATAAATAGACCATTCAAAATCCATGAAAAGCCCATTTTATAAGCTTTTTGACTTTTGACTTTTGACTTTTGACTTCCGCCTTGCGGTACTAGTCTAATAAAGTACAAAACTATCCGCCTTTATCTGCGTCTGCGTTTAATTATTTCAGAGAATGTCTAAAAACTCTTTGGTGTAGTCTTCAACACTTGTATATCCCCCTAAATCCACGCCAGATACTCTACTTAGGGAAACTTCTCAACCCATCCTTTAATCAAACTCTGGTAAAACGCAGACAATTTGGGAAAATAATAAAATAGAACACTACAAGACCGAAGCAATTTCCCGTAGGAAAATATGACTCATCCTTTCCTAGAACATCTACATAGTCCAAATCGCCCAGTTCTCGTCTTTGACGGTGCAATGGGAACCAACCTGCAAACGCAAAACCTCACAGCCGAAGATTTCGGAGGGGCGCAGTACGAAGGTTGTAACGAATACCTCGTCCATACCAACCCCGAAGCCGTCGCCAAAGTTCACCGAGATTTTCTCGCCGCCGGTGCTGATGTCATCGAAACAGACACCTTCGGCGCGACATCCATTGTCTTAGCAGAATATGACCTAGCAGACCAAACCTATTATCTCAACAAAAAAGCCGTAGAAATAGCCAAGCGCGTCGCCGCCGAATTTTCTACCCCAGAAAAACCGAGATTTGTTGCCGGTTCCCTGGGTCCCACAACCAAACTCCCCACCTTGGGACACATTGACTTTGACACCCTCAAAGCCAACTTCGCCGAACAAGCCGAAGCCCTATTTGATGGCGGTGTGGATTTATTCCTCGTAGAAACTTGCCAAGACGTGCTGCAAATCAAAGCCGCATTGAATGGTATAGAAGAAGTTTTTGCCAAAAAAGGCGATCGCCGCCCGTTAATGGTATCTGTCACAATGGAAAGCATGGGTACAATGCTTGTCGGTTCAGAAATCAGCGCTGTCCTGACAATATTAGCCCCGTATCCCATAGATATCCTCGGTTTAAACTGTGCCACAGGGCCAGACTTGATGAAACCGCATATCAAATATTTGTCCGAACATTCACCATTCATAGTCTCTTGTATACCCAACGCAGGTTTACCAGAGAACGTCGGCGGACAAGCACATTACCGCTTGACTCCAATGGAATTACGCATGGCGTTAATGCACTTTGTTGAAGATTTGGGTGTCCAAGTGATTGGGGGTTGCTGTGGGACACGTCCAGAACACATTCAACAATTGGCAGAACTTGCCAAAAACCTGAAACCAAAAGTCAGACAGCATAGTTTAGAACCAGCCGCAGCATCAATTTATTCCACTCAGCCTTACGACCAAGATAACTCCTTCTTGATTATCGGTGAACGTCTCAACGCCAGTGGTTCCAAGAAATGTCGCGATTTGCTGAATGCCGAAGACTGGGACGGCTTGGTGTCCATGGCCAGGGCGCAAGTCAAAGAAGGCGCACACATTCTTGATGTCAACGTCGATTATGTGGGACGTAACGGTGTACATGATATGCACGAACTAGTTTCGCGCATCGTCAATAATGTTACACTGCCTTTAATGCTGGACTCCACAGAATGGGAAAAAATGGAGGCGGGTTTAAAGGTAGCCGGTGGTAAGTGTTTGCTCAACTCTACCAACTACGAAGACGGAGAACCACGTTTTCTGAAAGTGCTGGACTTAGCGAAAAAATACGGTGCTGGCATAGTAATTGGTACTATCGATGAAGATGGGATGGCACGGACAGCCGAGAGAAAGTTTCAAATTGCCCAACGCGCCTATCGTCAAGCTGTAGAATATGGTATCCCTGCCACAGAAATATTCTTTGATACCTTAGCTCTACCGATTTCTACTGGGATTGAAGAAGACCGAGCCAATGGTAAAGCCACAGTTGAATCAATTCGGCGTATTCGCCAAGAATTACCCGGTTGTCATGTAATTTTGGGTGTATCGAATATTTCCTTTGGTTTAAATCCTGCATCACGAGTTGTCCTGAACTCGATGTTTTTGCATGAAGCCATGCAAGCCGGAATGGATGCCGCCATTGTCAGCCCTAACAAAATTTTACCGCTAGCTAAAATTGAATCCAAGCATCAAAAAGTTTGTCTCGATTTGATTTATGACCGGCGAAAATTTGATGGTGATGTCTGCGTTTATGATCCTTTAGGAGAGCTTACCACCTTATTTGAAGGGGTAACAACCAAACGCGACAAAGGTGTTGATGAAAGTCTCCCCCTAGAAGAACGCCTAAAACGTCATATCATCGACGGCGAACGCATTGGTTTAGAGAAACTTCTGACAACAGCTTTAGAACAGTATCCCCCCTTACAGATTATCAACACATTTCTTCTGGATGGGATGAAAGTTGTTGGAGAGTTATTCGGTTCCGGACAAATGCAACTACCTTTTGTATTGCAGTCTGCGGAAACCATGAAAACGGCGGTTGCATATCTCGAACCATTCATGGAGAAGTCAGAAACTGATAGCAATGGCAAAGGAACCTTTATCATTGCCACAGTTAAAGGTGATGTCCATGATATTGGTAAAAACTTGGTGGATATTATCCTCACTAACAACGGCTACAGGGTGATTAATCTCGGTATTAAGCAGCCGGTGGAAAATATTATCCAAGCTTACGAAGAGCATAAAGCTGATTGTATAGCTATGAGTGGGTTGTTGGTGAAGTCCACTGCTTTTATGAAGGATAATTTGCAGGTGTTTAACGAAAAAGGAATTACCGTTCCGGTGATTCTAGGTGGTGCAGCGTTAACTCCTAAGTTTGTGCATCAAGATTGCCAAAACACCTATAAAGGTAAGGTTGTTTATGGTAAGGATGCTTTTTCTGATTTACACTTCATGGATAAATTAATGCCAGCTAAGGCTGGTAATAACTGGGATGATTTCCAGGGATTTTTGGATGAAGTCGTCACAGAAGAAGCAGAAATCAGCAGCAAAGTAATTACGGAAGAAGTCTCCACTCCCCAAACTCCAGTCCCCATTGATACCCGCCGTTCTGAGGCTGTGGCGATAGATATTCAACGTCCTACGCCGCCTTTTTGGGGAACTCAGTTATTAACGCCTGATGATATTCCCATTGAGGAAATACTTTGGCATTTGGATTTGCAAGCTTTAATTGCTGGACAATGGCAGTTCCGCAAGCCGAAGGAACAGTCTAAGGAGGAATATCAGGCATTTTTGGCTGAGACGGTGCATCCGATTTTGGAGAGTTGGAAGCAAAGGGTAATTGAGGAGAATTTGTTACATCCGCAGGTGGTTTATGGGTATTTTCCCTGTCAGTCTGAGGGGAATACTTTGTATGTTTATGATCCGAAACGCCAAGGCGCAGAGGACGCGGAGGTAAGAGCCAGTTTTGAGTTTCCCCGGCAGAGGTCTTTGAGAAGGTTGTGTATTGCAGATTACTTTGCAACCAAGGAGTCGGGGGTGATTGATGTGTTCCCGATGCAGGCGGTGACTGTGGGGAATATTGCGACGGAGTTTGCACAGAAGTTGTTTGCTGACAATCTATACAGTGATTATCTGTATTTCCACGGTTTGGCGGTGCAGGTGGCTGAGGCTTTGGCGGAATGGACTCACGCCAGGATTCGCCGGGAGTTGGGTTTCGGCGCTGATGAACCGGATAATATTCGGGATATTTTGGCACAGCGTTATCAAGGTTCGCGGTATAGTTTTGGCTATCCGGCTTGTCCGAATATTCAAGACCAGTACAAGCAGTTAGATTTGTTGGGGGCTGACAGAATTAATCTGTATATGGATGAAAGTGAGCAAATTTATCCAGAACAGTCTACAACGGCGATTATTGCTTATCACCCGGTAGCGATGTACTTT
>NZ_CAWQOY010000170.1:0-21256 GCF_963896525.1 Nodularia sp. LEGE 04288 | reverse complement strand
TTCCTGACTAATTCGCGTAAACTTTCCGCGAATTAGTTTTCTGACTCTATTTCTCCCACACTTTTACTCACTCTCAATCCTTTAAACCCTTATCTCAAATTGCTTTCGGCTTATCTTAGTGCCATTCCCCCATACGCCAAACCCTTCTTTTTGGGTTCAAGCCCCCATCAATTACCCTAAACCCAGAAACCCATACGCCAAACCCTTCTTTTTGACTGGTAAGCAGATTGCTTTTCCATCTGGTTGTGACTTCTTCTCCAAAGTATGTCTGCATATTGCTCGGTATTTCTTCGCAATTGGTATGTCACCACTATGGACTTTCTTTTTTCAAAAAAGCAATCAACTTTATTACTATCTTTGCCTCGTACTAAAGTATTAGCCCTTGCCCTCAAACCCTGATGATTTCGTTAATCGTCGTTTATTTGGGGATAAAAAAGTGAAAAATTTAACAATTCAATGGATGCGATGGCGTTTCGTTGTGGCGGAGGCGATACGCCTTTAGGCGTTAGCTTTGCTATCGCGCGGTGTACAGTGCCAGAGGCGATGCCGTTTCATTGTGCCGGAGGCAATTGCTTAACCATGATTTGACGTTTTAACACGATTAGTTGTCATAAATTGGTTCAAAATTCCAGTTGCTGCCTCGGCTGCTGATGTTGCTCCTGTTGCTTTAACTGCACCTGCTATCAACGGCTAATTCTTTGAGACACAAATAATAACTTCTCTGCGAAGCTTACCCCTGGCTCATCAAAGACTCAAATTTGTTGCTCCTGATTTTATCAGGCTGAAGGTTGAAAACTACATATTGACTGCACAGTAGAGATTTTATCTCCAGATGATGTTACGGCTTATAAGTAGATGCCCAACCAAACAACTGACGCAACCGTTGTGAGGGATTGAACTTGAACACCCAACACTCTCGTCCTGTTCTGACATAAAAAGTGCCGAAGTTCCGTAGAGAAACACTCTCGCCACGTTTTAGCGATTCATATATTTCTTCCAAGGTGGCATCAATAATTTCTTCGACTGTACCAGTGCCTTTGCTTAAGCGGTTCCCAACGCGCCGTGTCAGTTCCTTTTTATCAATAGACATCTTGAAGAGTTCCCTAAACACTTTTAAATATGTTTATTGCCAAATTATACTAACAAAAACTCATCCACGAGTTTTCAAGAGTTTCAACCCCAAATGATCTCTGGTTTTAGCTAAAACTGTCCCCTCTGAAAATGAAAACTTGTAGAAGAAAGTTGATGTCCCTATTTCTCCCAATAATTCCCAACAATAACCAAAGTCTCCCCATATTCTCCCACTAATTCCCAACGGTTTTTCAATCTTCCCCAAAATTTCCCAAAGTAGAAAATATTTAGCAGATTTATTGACTCAATTCTCATCAATCTCAAAACTCCCAATAATTCCCAAATCATCCCAGTGATTCCCCACTGCTCCCAAACATTCCCAATAATTCCCTATTTTTCCCAAACATTGAAATCCCTAAAATTCCAAAAAAACTACCGCACACTACGCCAAAAAAAAATGAAAGTTTTTTGAGCCAAAACTGAGAAAGAAAAAACAGCAGTCCCCAAATACTACTAAAACAATACATAAGTAATACAATTGAGACAATCAACTATTTTTTGAAATCAGCAGACCACTGGCTGCTCAAGGTTTGTTGATTGAATGGCTCAAAGTTCCAGTCCCTGCCCCGGTTGCTGATGCTCACGGCTCTGTTGCTCTTGGTACTTTCTCCATGCACAGAGCGTATCATTCCAATCTTTGCCTTTGGGTTTAACTCGCATGGCATGATCATGATGTAACTGTTCCATGATCATTCGTGCCGTCTCATTCCCGGCATGATCATTGTCATAAGCCACTTCTACATGGGGAACTGTTTGCAGAAATTCTACAGGCAGACTTTTAGGGCTATCCACTGCCATGTACATTGTCCTGGCTTTGGGTATTCCTTGCTGAACTTCCATTTCCAGAGTAGCGAATGACATTGCCTCAATGGGGGATTTACACAATACAACTTTTTCAATTTCGCCTTTTGGTTCTCCTCCCAGTTTTAAATGAAACCACCCATCAGTTCGCTTGGTTCCTTTCACATATCCCTGAAAGGTGTTATCTTCCCCTTGTGTGCCTCTCAAAAATGCACCTGTGGTTTCACCATCCAAATTCCGCATCAAGAACACGGCGTTTTGTTGCTCGTCAGCGTAAATTAAATCTTGCTCATGAACGGCTTGGATAAAACTGGGTAGTAATTCTCGCTTCTCGGTGAGGTAATTTTCGACTTTATGCCATTGACGCTCATCCGGTGCTGGGGTGACAAACTTGGATCTGGGTTCAAACTGTGCAAATTCAGTGGCGATTTTTTGAGCTTGAGCGATGACTGCCCTCCGTAACCCTCTTTCACCAAAACTATCATGTAACCAAGCGATCGCCTGGGCATAATCACACTGATTAACGTGCATCACCAAGTCAATTGCACCACCGCCGCCACCCTTCTGTTCACTGGGATGAAAGTCATAGAATTTGGAGCCATCTATATTTATATTGTTACCCTGGCCTCTCCATTGCCCTGGCTGATTATTCATATTGTTACCCTGACCTCTCCATTTCCCCGGCTGGTTATGGTCACGGTGTAACCCCAACTGCCAAGCTACATCCTCCAGGGGCAAGTCCCGCAACTGTTCTGCCTGCTGGTTCCAGACAATTTTCTCATCCTCCAACTCTCCCACTCGCTGTTCTAACTGCTGCCGCAGCTTCTCACTAGCATTAGCTTTCTGTTCGGCTGCGCGTAATTGTTCCAGTAACAGCCTGCGGTCAGCCAACTGATGATTAATATCTTGAATTGCTTTATCAGCCTTGATGCGTTCATATAATTGCTGTGCTGTTTCTCCTGGCTGGGGTGCAAATCTCTCTAGTTCCAAGCTCAGGGGTTCGCTGTTGACTGCTTGATAATATTTTTTAACTTTGGTGTGGGTAGCTTTGGAACCTTTAACCCCCCGTTCAATACCCAAAGGAGCTAGTGCAGCTGCATAACTATCTTGCAACTTGGATAATTTAATACTGGCTTGTTTGCCGTCACCCCCAAACATGGCCTTGTGGCTGAGTTGTTTGGTTTTGTCGTTGATGGGGATGATATAAGCATGAATGTGAGGGGTAACTTCATCCAGGTGCAATTCTGCCCTGACGCACTTATCACCGTAATTTTCAATTAGCCAATTTTTAGAGGCGTTGGCAAAGTCCAACATCCGATTATTATCCCACTCCCCAGCTAGTGATGGATTGTATGGGCGAAAATATTCTGGGGATGCGCTCAAAAATATATCACTACACAGCACTGCGTCTTTGCGTGGTTTGTGTTTTGTGCTGGTGGCTATTTTGGTTTTGACGATTTCGCTCAATGGTAAATCATCCAACTCTCCAATCAATCTGATATTTTTTTTAGTGGGGTCAGCATTTGGCGTATCTTGTAAACGAGCAGTATGTTTCTCGCTACTGCCTACATTGCTGAGAGATTTGAGTTTTTCAACGCGCAGAATTGCTAAGGCTACCATTGTTTTTATACTGTAGTCAGCAGGTGTGCTATCTTCCCCGAAGGGCTTACGCAACTTCTGCGTCCTGAGCGTAGCGAAGGATGGGCGCAGCCCACCCGCAGGGCGTGGAAGTGTAGTAAGTACCACCATTATCATGGTACACCTGCCCGAAATCCTTTTCCAGTAGTAGCCCACGGGGGGCTGTCAATGGTGCTTTGTAGGATTGTCTGGCATCTTGGGCGCGTTTAGAGGTGTTTCTTAATACTGGTCTACTGACTTTTCAACTGGCTAATCTAACGTAATTACAAGGGTTTTGGGCTATATTGTTATCAATAAGGCTAAATTATTGATAATCGTCAGGTGTTGTCGGATTCACTCAACTTTTTTCAAAGGCTGACACAAGTTTTTTGTAACCAAATGTATTATAAACGACTACAGAATAATTTTTGAACAGTTTTTTGAATTACATTTGCAACATAAATGTATTATACTTTTTAAGTCAAAATCTTCTAGTAAAAACGGCTGTAACTTTATCTGTATATGCTTTTGAGCGGTTTTTGACAAAAAATAGGAGGCGTAGACAAGGCATAAAAGTCTCAAAATATGTCGATTTTGGTGACTGTCTACGCCCATTGGGATGTCATGAAACCATGAGATTTTGGTTGAACTACTTTTTTTTGTTGCTCAACTACGCCCTTTTGGTATCTAAAAGCCCTTTTTTTGATAGTTTAAGGTGTGCCAGAGACATAGTATTAACTTACACAAAATTGCTACAGATAAACTCAAGTAACTCTATGTAGATTGTGTAGTTTAGTTGCCAATTTATTTGTCAGTCAACGAGAAACTATCTTGGCTGAATAAATTTACAGTTCAAATAAATTGAACAGGGTGTTATCAAAATTAGTTGTTAAATTCAGAAACGCTTAACAGGAAAATTGATTCTGGTTGCTCGGCAATAATTCCTTTGTTATTCTTTGAATGGTAGTGATGCGAAAAATTATCGCATCTGCATTCCTGTTATCAAGATTTTCAAATACAAATATGACAGATGCAAAACTCCAAAGAATTTCCATAAAGCGCTCAGAGGATAGCCTGGATGGACGGGTAATTAGCTACTTGCAGTCAGATCCTTTTAATCAGGATGAGAGTTTGACTGAGCTAGTTATGTCTACTCTCAAAACATATTGGTTGCCTTTGGCAATGTTTAATGAGGGTGTGCGTGGGGAGAAAATGAGGCAGATTGGCATTGTGGCGATCTCTAAATTAGAAGCACAAATCAGTAACATCCGGCGAATTTGTGGGATTGATATTGACCCTGTTTATGTCACACCAGCAGTTACTCATCAGACATCCATAACAGCATCAAACGATAACGCATCTGCCTTGGGGTTGATTTTAGATAATCAAGAAATAAATAACAACGGTCATAAAAATGCTCAAACCAATAATGAGGATAAGGCTGATGATGATTGGGATGACGATGACGATTGGGAATTAATGAATCTACCACAGACTGAAGAAGAGAGAGACGCGAATCGAATGCTTGGTTTTGGGCAATAAACGAGAGAAAACCATGACTGAAAAGCAAAATAAATCAAAAAATGTCTCGAAACTGGTCTTGACTTGTGATTTAGGTGGGAGTCAAACCAAAGCCATCTGCTTGCAGCAGCGCTGAGTGCAAAGCACACGCTCCGCGGTAAGCGCAGCTATGCCCGTCAGGGCTTTACGCGATCGCACTCCCAACTAACAAATAGAAATATGGGAGGCATTCCAGACATATTGATCAAGCCCGTTCCAGAGCGTAACGAGTCCTTTAAAAGTCCCACTTGCCAGCACTTCAGCCCTGTGGAGGACTGCACCCACCCAATTTTGCCCATCCCATACAAAGCAATTTTTGGGGCGGTTTATGTCCTGATGTCTCGATACGTTCTGATGTTGCGTTACCTCCTGATGTAGCGATACGTCCTGATCACTATTACTAATATTAGAAATTTGGGACGGATTTGGTATAGCGTCGATACAGTTTTCCCTGTGCTTTGTATCTGTTAGATACCATTTCTCAAAAATCTGCTCACGTCCATCTTTTAGCCCTGAGACTTGGTATATCCACTGGCGATGCCTTCCGCCAGCGCTGCTATCCCCACTACCCTCACGGCCAATCCTGGTTAGGGTCAATCCCAAAAGTTTGAGAATTTTCCTGAGAATCTGTAAACCGCTCATATCCGGGTGAAGCTTCCCAATGAACATCCCCACATCGTATAGATTGCCCTTGACCTTCTGGCTCATCTCTTTTAGCAGCTCGTGGGATTCGGTCAGTTTGTCTAGTTGTAAAATTTCTGGGATGTTTAGCGATCGCAATAAATTCAATTTGGCAATTCGTTGATTGCGGTTAAAATCTGGCAGGAAGACTGAACTTTCATCTTTAATCTTTTGCGCGGGCTTCTTATCTTTCTCAATTGCCTGTTCAAATCCCATCGCCAAATAATAATGCAGCCGCAACTGGGGATAATAGCCGTCATCATCCTTGAGGATTAGATCCGGCGTGGCCTCAATGCCATAGCGTTTTTCAATTGAATATTTTCGTTCTCGTTGTCGGTCAAGTTTCGTTTTGGCCTTCTGGTTCGCCAGTTGCTGGTAGCTCAAATCATTCAAATCCGATATATCAATAGCGGCGATATCCTCTCGCTCTTGCGAGTAATTCTCATCTCGGAGGGCAGTTACTTCTTGCTGGGTTGCCATGTCGGCATCGTTCGATTGATTGACGATTTTGTGTCCTTCTTTCATCAAATTTTCCAGAATGATTGACCGATAATCTGCCATTTCGTGATTGATTCTGCAAGCCATTTTGGCGTAACAATTCAAAGCAGAATCATTCGTATTAATCCCAGATTCATCAATGTCAAAACCAGCGCTGCGTAGTTGATTGAGATGGATTTTAAATTGCTTCTTATTCCCTGAAAGAATACTATATAAAGATGCAGATCCGTCGCCTTGCCACGATAAACCACTGCGAGCTATCCAGAGGTGACGAGGGACATTATCCCGTAGCCTGATTAATTGCTGGCGGACTGCATTCTCGGACTGTACCCCTTGGAAACAACCCCATACACCAGCAAAGTGATTTCTCACGTCGATGCTAATCCCAGTCCCCACGGATGGGGAAATGATTATATTATCGTATTGGGTGATGATGCTGTTAATTTTGGTGATGCAGCCGTAAGCGGGATGATCCGGATCTGCTATGGTTTGCGAGTCGATTCTTAATGTTTTTAGATGTGGAAATTTCTTGATTAGAATTGACTCAATATTCTGGGTGGAAAATTTACCTTTAATTTTTTGTGAGTCCGTCGCCACAAGAACTTTATCGCCTTTGTCAACTGCTTTGAGCAAGTCGCGTAACCAGTTGACGGGGCTGGCTTCATCATAGTTAGTTACCTCGTAACCGCCCTGATTGTATTCATTGTTGATGAGATAAAAATCATCATCTCGGCATCCTGTAGCTTTTTGAATGAAGTCGAAAGAAACATCTGTCAAGTCGGCATCTAGCCCTAGAATTTTGTCGGCATTGAGTAGGAGTAATTGCAGTTGCTTTATGACTTCAGTTCGGTGCTGCTGTACTTCTGTGGAGGAGCTTAACAAGTGCCAGAGAGTTTGCTCGATTTCGTCAATGATTACTGCATATTTATTGGTTAATAAATGTGTGTCGTGTTCCACGTCAAATTGACCTTTACCCTGACCGTGTAGGGAGTCGATGACGATGCCAAATCCTTTGTTGCGGCTGGCTCGACCACTGCCAACGTCATCAATATATGGGATGTTCAGCCGACCGCATAATGCTTGACAAAGTTGGATTCGATGCGAAATCAAATAAACGCTATAACCCTCACTGACAAGCTGTTCAACTAATGGCTTGAGTGATTCAGTTTTACCTGTACCTTTTGGGGATTTGACCCCGATAATTTTTTGGGGGATGTTGGTGAAAATATTTCCCAAATATTTTTGATTGAGGTTAAGATTTATTTTTCTTGATAGTTTGTAGAAACTTTGAGTCTGCCAAGTGGCGATGGGTAGGGCAGTGGCGATAATTTTCTCTACAGCGCTCTGTCCGTGAGCAACTAAGACATCATCAATCCCTTTTTCCTGATAACTCCAAGCGCAAATGTTGACTTGGCATTTCTTGGCTTTGAGGAGCTTGGCAGTGCCATGAGTCGCCTTCCTAACATTTAGTCTGGTTGTGGGTTTGGGATCATTGTCGAAACAAATATTTATTTTTCGTTTTGGGGTGGCGAATAGTTCAATCTCAGGGATTAGCCTATGTTTTTTGTGGTTGGTTTCGATTTTGCGATATGCGCCATAAATGCCAGGGAGTCCCACAGCGATCGCGCCGCCAGATAGTAAAGCGCCTGCTTTCTTCGCTCCTTCACAAAGGATGATGGGCAGGTTGTTGATGTGTACCCACTCCCAGAACTGGGAACAGTTGCCAATGGGGATGCCATGCCGATCCGAGATCGCCTGCCAAATCCGCACCGGAACCCGCAAGAAAAAAGCAGCTGTGGGAACAGATGGGGGATGCTCATATTTAATGGGCTTGTTTTTCTTCGGGTCAAGCCTTGGTAAGATAGGTTTGAAGCATCCCCACCGCATCGGCTCATAGTTGTTAGTGGGGTCAATTCCGGCACACCACCAACCGCCTTTTAATGTGTGGGAGTAGCGGCGGAGCAACCTGTTAACTTCCATTGTCACGTATTGGCTGCTGTGTGGTGTTTGTTTGCCCTCGCCCAATTTTTCTAAGGCATCTTCCAATAAATATTCGTGGGTGCGATCGCCTGTCAAAGTTTTGACATTAAGACAAATAATTTCTGGGTCAACGCCACTGTGGAGCCATTCTTGCCAATCTTTTAGCTCAATGTAAGAGGGGCATTTAAGTTCAGTCTGTTTAGCTGTTGGTGGTTGTGGTGCTTGTGAGTGGTAATTTTGCTGTAATTCTGACATTTTGTCCATCCTCCTTGATGTGTAGTGGAGGAATTGGAGCTATCCGGTGTAGTAATCTTATATACAAGCTTTTGAAAATATAAACAGATAAAATTCCTGAATTGCTCTTTCTATCTGGGTGGCCAGTGTGATAATGGCTTAATTTTCCAAAAAGTTTGATAAGATCATTATTAGGGATATGAATCACAATTCGTTATAGATGTGAATCACAATTCCAACCGGGATATTAATTAGGCCGCGAAACCCAATTCCCAATTCCGTTTGAATAAACTTTGAAAACCTTGCTGTCTCACCGGGACGCGGGGTTTTCGCAATTTATTCTATTCATACTTGGCTAACCAAGCCCTGACAAACTCGATCACTTCCTCCGACTGAATCACAAAAGCAGTCCCTTTTCTCCTAAGAGCCAGAATTTTCATATTTCCTATCTCCGAATAAAGATGATTATTGTGGTTTTCAACCGCCTGAGTTGGAGGCCATAAGACTAAAACTTTGGCTGTGGGTGTTTTTGTTGCCTCCCTAGAAGACATCGCAAACAAGCTGCGGTTTTTGTCAAGCCACTTTTCGTAATCTCCCAACTCCACTAGTGGGCAGGGATTCCATATTTTTAGCCCATGTTTATCTTTCCTCTTGACCTGCAAAACCTCTCTGGCTTCGTTGTAAACAATTTGGGTGTCTCCTTTGGATCTAATAGAGATAAACAGGTGAGTTTTCCGGGGAAACCTAATGAACAAGTCAATAGGATTCTTGTCCTCAATCTTCAGCACCGGAAAGACTTGTATACCTTTGCTTTTAAACTCCTTCAGAAGTAGGGCTGTCAATTTTTCCAGCCGTGCAATCTTCTCAATGCGTACTAAAGGCTTGTAAGCCCACGCAAAAAGAAGCAAGCCAGCAGAAATTACAGCGCCTGTAGCCAAGGCAGAAGCACTAACCGCCAGAACCAGAGCTGATTCGGCATTTTTCGCCTCCCTAAGCATCTCTAACGCCGGTTCATTGTGCGGCGGAAGTTGTAAATCGCTTGGTTGGTCTTTCATTGCCAACATTGGAGACACCAAATATTCAATATAATACTACCTCTACTGATGGTAATCCTTGACACGGCATTTTTGACCAAATAGCCATTGATATAGATGAAAAATTAAATATGTTTTGCAATTGGTTAGCGATGGCGCGGAACGCACCTGGACGAGGCAATTGCTTATGTCGTTTTCGTTTGTCCACCGAGGGTTAATCGCTTTACCAGTTGTTTCTACGATGGTTCCCAGTTGCCATACTGAGAAGTTTTTAATTTCCCGCAGTACAAAGAAACAAGGATTCAACCTTCACGGATATATCAAGAAACTGGATTCAACCTTCGGGGATACATCAGGAAACTGGATTATGGTGCAATGTGCTATTTATTATCAGTGTTTGCCTCATTCCTAGCCTTCAAAGCTTCACCACAGAGATGAACCACTTGCTGGCTAAAGTTTCTAGTCTCTTCCTTTGATAACCGTTCAATAGTGTCGTACATCTCTTCAGGGAACGTGACCGTTTGTCGTTTACCTTTGTATCTGTCGCTTGTCATGTCTGTCATCTAATAGAGCCTCATCTCATCGTATAGCACCAGTTGTACCATTGCTTTGATGATATTGACATCTAATAACATCTATTGTGTTATAATGACATCAGGAAAGCATTCAAAGTAACGGGAGTATCCAAAACATTGACATGGCAAGTAAACAGTATTGCCAGAAATTTAGACAGCTCAAGCAGATATACTGCAATGTTTACGGACAACAAATATCAGACCTTACTTGGTATCGCCTAACCGCGCAGCTACGCCAGTCCTTAGCTTTTGACGTGACTAGCGCTAATGCCGAGGTAATCATTAAAACCATTGCTAGCCTGAAGCGATCGCATAGAAACTTTCGCGTAAATTCTGAAGACTTCGCCGAGTGCTGGGCATTGTTTCAGCACTACTACCAGCAAAAAACATGGCTAACTTGTGCTGAGTTTTTAGCAGATTTAGCACCAAGAATAGACCTAAGCCAAGTATCTAGAACATCTAGATATAACTGGTTTGTTAATGCTGGCATTCCTTACAAAGCCGAAAAAAAGTATCAAACTTCTGACTTGGCATTGGTAGCATTCCAAGCGGCTAAGTGCATCAAGTCTCGTGAATTAAAGCGTGTTGAAAACGCAGTTAAAAATATCAATTCACTTGTCATCAAATAGGAGCAAACAATGCCTAATTTTTACACCAATTGCAAAACCCGACTGAACAAGCAAGGCTACAAAGCCACTAAAGCTGAAATCTTGTTAGCCGCCGAACATCTAGAAATTGATGATATTGAAAATGCCACGACTGAGAACATTATCGCTGGTGTTGAGTACCTGATCTGCAAACAATCCTCAGAACTAGCAAATGTAAACAACAATGTAAACAGTGTAGACACTGCTGATTGTGTAACCGAGCTAGAAGATAATAATACCACTGATGAATTACTCCACATTGAAGAACCGGAGACTGGAGAACTAGAGACTGGAGAACCGGAGATAATCGCCCCTCTGAAAACTTCTACAGAATTGGATACAAACGCACCCGAAAAACCAGAAGAGGAAACACCTCTAAGCAGTGGATTAACTGTTTCTAGTGCCGACAAACAAGCATTAGTGAGTACCCAGTCTATGGCACTTGGTTTTGAGTTGAGTGAACAAGAATGTTTAGTTGTTGCTGACTCAGTAGATGATGTTTTCTCTGATTATTCATCATTCTTAAATAGCGTTACCAGCGCCATCCGTGGTTACATAGACCACCGATTTGATGAAGTAGAAACTGCTCTAGATACTAATTCATTGCAGGTGCGAGAACATATAGCAGATAGGGCAACTAGGCTAAATCAAAAAGTTAATAATTTTTCCGGCAACCTCAAAGCGGATCTAGGAGGTATCCGCCAACAAATCAAAAGTTCAAAAGCCAATATCCTCAAGCGATTTTCACTCCCCAGTCAAGCAAGATAAGCAGTTTGTTCTATCCGTTAAACCATCGACTGCTGTTAGTGTCATTCTGATAATTTCATCCCTTGCTGCTGCACTCTTAGCCTTTGACAACTACCGATTTAGTAGGCATAGAGTCACCAAACCAGAGTACAGAGAATTTCAAGATCCTAATATTTACTTGGAGGTTCCCCAGTGGTTCAAAAAATGACTGAAAGTAAGGAACTGTCAACACTAATTAACCAATCCCTAGCGCTAATTGACCAAATCCAAAAGCACCCAGACTTTCAAGCAGTAGAGTACAGCCCAGACCTAACTTTAGGAGATGCCCAGCAAGCATTTCTTGAACTGCGTTGGCAGACTTTACCACAGTCCCAACCAATTCAAAATTGCTCACTTCAAAACTTAACCACTTGAGAAAGTGCGATTCCTACGGAGTGCATTACCGGAGGAAATCGCAAATAATCCATATAATTTTCACCCCAATATTACCAGCAATGACTAAAAAATTACTCAAAGCCGCAAAATCTCCAACACTCAAGAACCACGTCCAGCCCAAAGCGAAACGTATTAGCTCCATCCTGAAAAACAAGTTTGGTGTCGAATTATCAGACTTTGATGCTGCTTTAAACGGTGATGTCCCAGCTGCCCAAAAAATAGGAGAACTAGCAAGACAAGGTAGTTTAAGCGCTGAATTTGCACCTAAACTAGCCCAATTGTATGAGCAAATTATCTCTGGCACAGAGGCATACAATCAAGCTGTAAGCGATATTTTGGTTCAAGCTGGTAAGTCAGCAATCGCCATTGATAAAGCCACCATGAAAGCCACCCTCGAAAACACCAAATATGGTCATTCGCGGAGCGAGTTAGCGGCTGAATTTGTTGCTTCTAAGTCTGCGGAATCACAACGCCACAAATACCAGATGAATTACACCCAGATTAAGGGCTATATCGATGCACACTTGGTAGGAATCGACCAAAAGACCAGTTTATTAGAACAATCTAACCGTCCCGAAATCAAACAAATAGCAGCAGATGAACAGTATGAAAAGAAGGAATTAAACGAAGCATTGAATAAAGGAGACAAAGCCAGATATGACCTGATACCTGAGAAAGACTATCAATCATCTCCAGGACTAAAAGCTAAACTCCTCCAACTGAAAACTGCACTAGGTTTCTAAGCAATAAATAACCCCAGTCGCCTATCGAGTTGACCTTTTTGAATTGATTTGACTGGGGTTTATGTATGTAACATTCTTCCCTATCCTACTATGCAGCCTGACCACCTTGATGAACTGCTAGATACTGAAGACTCAGAACCAAACCAAGACACAGCGCGATATCTGCAATACATTGAAAATAAATTGTATGAAGAGATAGAAGCGCGTAAACGGCTTGACAGTGGGGTGTTATTTCTAGTCTGTCAACTTGGTTCAGTCAGTCTCAGTTGGTTCTTATTTACTCTACAAGTAAGTATTAGTTTAATAGTTGCAACTTGTATTATTTGTGCATTGCTTCCTGGACTTATCGATGCTGGCGAAAGCTTCAACTTTGAATTAAGTTCCGAACGCTGGGAAATTCGCCACAGTAAACCATTGGTGGCAATTTCAAAACTTGCCATTGGTGGGGTGATTTCGTGGCATAGTACGCGAAAAATTAGCAGTGCAGTCTATCAAACCCATGCAGCCATTAAGGAAACTTACAGCGAGATTAAAGCGGCTGAGTCCTTGGGAGGAGGGTTTCAGGTTCCCGGTTTAGAACTATTAATAGCTGGTGTAGTAGGGGTGGGGTTAATAGCCTTTTCAAACATGAGGAATAAGGGGAACTCAGATGTATAGAAAAAACGGGTTTTTAAATAAGTTCATAGGGGTGCTAGTGTTCATCGTATCCGCCAATTATTTAATCATGGGATTGTACGACACTGGATACAACTTGGCATTACTTGCAGACTGGATGCGTGAAAACCAAATAGATAGAAGCATTATTAATTTCATCAATGCTGGCATGATTCACATTGAGTTAATTATGATTGTGAGTTTTTTATTGGCTTTGTTGTTTGTATGGATGAAGTGAACAATTGAACCATGCAAGAGATAGAACAATTCAACCACCAACTGAAAGCACAACGAAGAACAGCCACATTCTTATCAACTGCTTTGTTTATTGGTGGTGTTTCGTTGTGTTTACCACTGTTTGCAGACACTACAAAATATTCTGAGACATTATTCTGCTTTAATCCTGATACTGACGTGTGCGAGGGTCATCAAATCAAGCGGGGGATTAGTTGGATAATTGACCGAGAACGGCGTAACTTTACTTTTGATAACAAGGTGAAATTCTTAAGGGTACTTCCTCCAGAATCGCCTAAAGCGCCCCTTTATGGTGTACTGGGAACTGTTCTTTTAATTGGTGCTTATGGTGTAAGTAAATCACTCACAGATACACAAGAGAAAGCAATTCATAGTCAGTTCGCACTGTTAAAAATACGAGCGCTAGAAAATGACATTTATGTTTCCAATCACTTAGACTTAACTGCATACAGTAAACAGCACCAAACCCAAATAACTAAGGAGATAATTGCACGGGATACGGCAGGGGCAATCGAACAATTGAAGACTGAAGGAGAACAGCAACTAGACCACATCAACGGACAATTGCAGGGTGAAGTTGCGTTAAAATCGCATCAACTCCAGTTATCAGAACTGGACAAAGAAACCGCAAAAAACCACCTTGAAACAGCCGAGATTAACCGCAAGCTTGACAAACTGAATAAATCGACGGGTGACACTGGTACTGCTACACAAACACCCAACGACACGCTAAAGAATACCCTGATAGATGCCCTAAAAAGTCACGAAGACGGGTATTTATGGACAATCATAAACAGCTTAAAACCATTATGGTTAATAGGGAACCAGGGGAGTGGTAAAACTTACACAGCCGGAGCGATCGCACTCATCAGAAAATACTGCCTAGATGCCTCAATTTATCAATTAATCGACCGTCACGCCACTGGTGACAATGCGGATGTATGGAAACTGCTAGAAGCCAGCAGTAAGGCAGAATCAGAGGATGAAATCAGCACAGCTTTTGAAGATTGCTGTGATAGGTGGCTGCAACGGATTAAAGAAAAACCCACCAAAAAGCAACAGGTGATTGTGGATGAATTTACAAATCTGAAATCACTTTGTGGTGAAAGCGCGATCGCATTCTTCAAAATGTCCCTCACCGACACCCGCAAAGCCAAAGAATACCTGCTAGGAATAACCCATAATGCTACCAATGAAAGCTTTCCAGATGGTACAGCATCAGCACGTAAAGCCGGAACTATCCTACTTGAGAAGTTTAGCGCCAACGGTGAAACACCACTGTCTAGGGTAGTTGTCCGCTATGGTCTTGTAGATGAAAATGGCAATAATTTAGAAGATGTTGAACACTCACTACCAAGCTGGATGCACCCTGAGCGCATTTACCAGCACTTCAACGGTAAGCCAATCAATTTTGAAGATTAACATAACAAACAGAATTTTTGACTGCTGAAACCCTTTGTATTCCAAAAATAGCCTCTGCTGACAGTGATAGCACTCAAAAATCACTTAGACTAACCCACTCTGCCCTTGTAGGATTAATAAATCACCAACTTCTATCAGTACCAATCTCATGGGCATCCACTTCGATAAAGCAGTAATCCATGTCAGCATGAGAGTCCATTTCCCGAAACAGGTCATAAACTTGTTTCTCCAGGTCTTCATCGCTTTCATAGGGGATGCTGATCATATACTCACAGCCATTTGGAGTGGTTTTTTGAGCATTGTAGAAAGCAAGGCAGAAACGCTCGATATGCTCTCGCACTTTCTTTTTGCGCCGAATAAATTTATTATTATTTTCCACTCGCAACCACAGCCGAATCTGTGCTGATTGCTTGACTACTCCAGAGTCAAGTCTTGCCTCATTCACCAGTAGGGCATTTGTTTCATTTTGTATAGACGCTTGTATAGATGCAGGTGTGGGAGATTCGCCATCAGTGGTCAATTCCGTAATAAACGCATCCAACGCCAAAGCAATGCCGTCTTTCGACTCAGCACGTTTTGACACCCGCCAAGATTGAAGAATTTCATCGCGTATCGCCTGATAATTTGGATGTACTGATTTCTGTTCAAGCCTAGAAGCCTTTAGCTCTGCCTCTAGGCTGTCAACTTTCCCAAAGCTATCTGTAATTGTCTCTGGAACTCTTCAATTTCTCTCTGTAACTTCTCTACCTCACCGTTAGTTACAGGTACTTGCTCTGTAACTATAGTCTGTAACTTCTCAGTTAACCTGCGGGCGATATCCTCCAGGTGAGACACGGTTAAATCCTGTTCAGTGCCGATGTAAAATTTAGCCAGCTTGCCGCCCTGTTTGCGGTAGCCATACCAATAAGATGCTTTGCCCTTACTCCCCTGCTCTTTCCTGACTGTAAATGCTTTTTCACTCTTTTTGGGAATATAGCGAAAGCTCTTGGCAGTATCCAACCACTGCTGCCACTTTTTCCAGTCGTCAGTTATATCAATGCAGCCAAATTTGTTAGTTGTAATCATCCCTAAGCAGACTGTAGGGAGGGATGAAATTCTACCCATTGTTTCTCTCTGTAACTACCTGTAACTAATCTACCATTAACCGAGGTGTTAAGTAGCGTAAAGTTTAGCCAGTATTACCATCAGGTAGATTGTGGCAAATTGGCAGCCAAAATTTGTCGGTGGCAGTTTTAATTGAGATATCAGCAGGGTCACTGAGACAATCAGCTTCGTTCTCCGAGGGATGGATTACCTCTAGTCTCAGAAATCCCACATAATTGCCAGTTGCTAACAGAGTGCTGTAGAACGCCGATATATGGTTGATACAGGTAGCTACAGCACTCTGTCACCGCTTCACGACAACTGGCTAGAAATTAAACCAAAACAACATAGGTTGAATTTGAGAATAGACTTAGCTCTATGCCCAGTGCAGAGATGACATAGATTTATCTATATGTGCCAGTTGGCTGTGTTTTTTGTCAACTTCTAAAGACCCTTAACAGTTGACACATAGACAAACATCTATAAATAAGTGCAATTATTGCTCTACTCCCCTATAGATGGCAATTTTGCAGAACCTAAAATAGCTGTAATTACTACTGCTCAAAGGTTTTTAGCCATCACTTTGTACAAATTATAAAAAAGATTGTACAGACACCACAAATCAGGGAAGTCTTTGAGAGCGATGGCGTAACCGCCCGCCGGAGGCGATCGCACAATATCTGAATGAGAATGGCTACAAATCAAAGCGGGGTAAAGACTGGCAACACACCAGCGTCAAGACAGTTTTGGATCGTCTCTACCAAAAAGCTGCATGACTAAACATACCACAAATTAAAACCGAAGCCCTTCTAGGGGATTCTAGAGGGGCATTTTTCATGCTCATTTGCTCTCCAGTTACACTGACAGACTCAATTAAAGCAAATACGGTAAAGTTCTCTATAGCAGCTAAATACAGCTATTGTAAGTTATAATTCTGTTTAACTCCCCTATATTAAGTACTTTCACGGTAATTATCTACGGTAATTGTTTATTTAATAATATACTTATGCCGATGTAAGTTAACTGTGATACAACTTAAATTACTTATTTGTTACTCAATAATGGGACTTAAACATTTTTGAGGAAGAAATAAGCGTAAAACCAATGCTAGGCAAGTACAATACACAAACAAAATGCCGAAAAAGACCTAAAACTCAGATATATCAAAAAACTAGGCAAAGTGACATCAAACTCGCTGTGTATATACATTTGAGTTATTTAGGGGGTATTTTTTATCCAAGTGTCAATAAGTATTGTGTCTATAGTTAGATACTTGTTGACACTAAGTATTTTCTAACCAAGCGGCTGGTTCGTTAGCGTGGGACACAGACAAACTTTTTGTTTAAGCTAAAGTTATAGGATATTTTTGATGAGTACTGTAAAGCCTTTTCACAGAGCAAAGCCATTTTGTCCGATACGCTCAAAAGAAGAGTATTTCCTAGCTGTGGAATTATTCAAAGATACCATTCTTAGTCAAATTGCTGACAAAATATATTCGCTCATTTTATGTGGAAGTTTAATCAAGAATACGTTGACTCCTGGTTGGAGCGATATAGACATAGTTATAGTAGTTAAAAATGAATCAGATGTTATCAACTTATCAATTTATCAAGGTATTGCTCAAGGTATTGCTGAAGTTGAGAGACTCTATGGAATTCCAGTTGGTATAGACCTAATTACAAGCAATGAAATACCAGGCAAAAATATATTACATAAAATTCTCGGAAGACCGATTAATCTTACTTATCAAATGCTGACATACTCTCATATTTTATATGGAGAAGACATATTATCAAATATTCCAGATCCAAATACTAACTTGATGATCTTAGAACAATATCTAGCTATATTGTCATGCGCTCATAACTATCGCCGTTTCTGTTGTCAGAATGCTGTAGACGGTATAGACAGAAAATATTTTTTGTCTATCATCCACTATGGTCTCAAAATCTTATTTAAGATAGTAGAAACTTTGTCAGACTTCTTTGATGGTAAGTTAGTAGGTTACTCTAACTTACTAGTCAATTTGGAAGGATTTTTACCAGATAGTATCCATGAAAAAGTGGTATCATTAGTCATTCTAATCACAAAATTTTCTGAACTTAATTATCTAAATGAAAATGAGCTTAAAGAAATTGCAGAAAATATTTCAGAAACGATTGATTTACTCGTTCATTCCTCGAAGGAAATATTTGAAGACAAAATAAAATATATTACAGAATGCTTGAGCCAAAGTAACGATAATAAATACTCCCAAAAACCCCATTAATTCTCCAGTATGAGTATTCCTATTTTTCTACACTTTCTTGGGCGAGAGCTTTTAGAGTCATTAGACTGTAATTTATCAGTTGCAGAAAATTCTAGTCTAGCAGTTTTGTCTACTCTATTAGCTTCAACTACTTCTCCACTCTGTTGCCCACTTGCAACATTGTGGGAGAGTCCTCTCATGTTGGGGCATAATGGCAAAATATCTAACTATGCAAAAATTTTGATTAAAATTTTTGAAAGTGAAAACTTTCATGCTTTCAGCAGATTTACAAACGTTGACAGCTATCTGGAATCAAGGATTCAAATGTATAAATTCGATAGAAATCGATATTCTGTTTACTTTGGCAGCATTCAGAAAGAACTGTCTATTATACAACCTACTGATTATAAAATATCAGACACAACAAAGGTTATGTCTGATAGGATGATTTCTTGGTCAAGGTTTCTGCAACAATCAAAGTCTTTAGAAACTAATAGATATTTATCCAATTTTATAGCTTCAACAATTTCAAAAAAAAATGATAGAGCTGTAACTTTTGCTTTGTTTAAATCTGAATCACGACAGTATAACTTACCTGCAAACTACTTAAGGGCAATAAGGACTAGGCTTAACTTTGAATATATAAACCATTACTTAAATGTTACTGGGGGAGATATTCCTACAGGTGTCCCACTCTGTGAAGTTTACGATGCTCTATCTCGGCATTTTCCTCATTACGATTTCAAGTTACTTCAACGGATAGTAAAGTCATCCTTTGGGGAACTTATTAATTCCACTATTCCAGTCATTGAACAGTTTACTAAACTGTTAGAATTAAGGTTTACTCAAGAACATATTGAATTTGTTTCAGCGATTGATAATTTATTTGACTTATTAGAAAACTGCCAAGAACAACTATACCAAGCAAGACCAAAGTTACGTCCTGAAAATATCTCGGCTCACAGGATGCAATTGATTAGTGTAATTTCTAGACATTTTGAGAAAAAGCCAAATAGTCAAATTAGAGCTTCCAGTTTTCTTGAAGCTGCTGAGACTATTTATAGTAAATTACCTAGAATACAAAAACAGCTACTTTTAAATAAAAATTTAAGTAGAGTTTATTACATCTCACCACCTTCAAGTATTCGCGCAGAAGAAACTGATTTAGGTAAACAAACTACTATGCCTGAGCAGCAAAAATATCAACAAAAGCAAGTTAATATTTTGTTTCTTGCAGCTAATCCTAAAAATTCGTCTCTTCTAAGGTTAGATGAAGAGATAAGGAGTGTGGATCAATTCTTAAGAGCTTCGGATTTTCGTGACAGATTTACCCTAAATCAGCAATGGGCTGTCCGTATGACAGATTTACAGGGCTATCTTTTACGTTATAAGCCTGATATTGTTCACTTCAGCGGTCATGGTTCTGACAGTCAAGGAATCATTCTTGAAGATGGCTTTGGTAACAGTCATCCAGTTTCGGGCAGGGCTTTGAGCAGTTTATTCTCTGTTCTCAAAGATAATGTCCGATGTGTTGTTATGAATGCTTGTTATTCCGATAAGCAAGCCCAAGAAATTGCAAAATACATAGACTGTGTGATTGGCATGTCAGAAGCTATAGGTGATAAAGCTGCTATTAATTTTGCAGCAGCATTCTACCAAGCACTAGGGTACGGCAGAGATATAAAAACAGCTTTTGACCTTGGATGCATTCAAATTGACATTGCAAATTTAAGTCAGCAAGATATTCCCAAGTTATTAAGCTTAAAAAATACAGCTAGCGAGATTGTGTTCACTGAAGGAAAAATTTCATGAAACCTTTTCATCTAGCCATTTTAGTGAGTAACCTTGAAAAAGCACGAAGTTTTTACAGTGGTGTACTTTGTCTCAAGGAAAAACGCTCTACACTGACCTCCATACATTATGATTTCTTTGGACATCATCTCGTACTACATGAGTCAAGCCTGTATCAGGCAATGGCAATTCCGAAGCAGGTGAAACTTGATAGTTTTTCATATCCTCATTTCGGGATAGTTTTAAGTTTTGACGAATGGGAGTCTTTGAGACAGCACTTAGAATCTGAAAATGTAGAGTTCTTCATTCCTCCCTGTAAGAGGTTTGTTGGAGAAAATCATGAGGAAAATGTTATGTTTATTCTAGATCCATCACAAAATATTATAGAAATCAAACATTACACTCAATTAGCGGGAACTGATTGGCTGTAAGTATTGTATTGCGCGGCATAAGCTGTAACACTACCCCTAACATGGCGTAGATAGAGCGAAGCTGTCACCAAGGGCAAGATAGGCTGAAACTCTTGATATGTCGGTGGAACCATAAGATTGCCGTTTTGGTACGCTTATGTATAGCGAACTGCAAACATAAACGCTTCAAACTGCAAACAAGGCGATTTTGAAACCACATTAAGGGTCTTGGCAACTTTTGGTGATCTTGGTTGGGGCAAAGCCGACGGCAGGAGGAAGGAAAAAATTCCCACAATTGAAGCAGTGCAAGGATTACAGAACATCTGCATCACAAAAAAACTGTAAGCGATCGCCCGTCTTGGTCACAAGTTTCAAGAGGATAAAAAAACGTCTTAAAACCTTCTGCCCTCTGCCTTCTGCCTTAAAGTGCGTAACTTTCAATGATCACCAAAATCTGACAAGAGCCGTTATGGGTTCTTGGCAACTTTTGGTGATCTTGGTTGGGGGAAGGCAGACGGCAGACGGCAGACGGCAGAAGGAAGGAGGAAGGAGGAAGAAAGATATAATCGAGATACTTCAAACTTGTGATTTGAAGGAACAAGTGAGCTTTTTGGCATAGATATGCTTCAGAAAGTAGATGTCCATCTTATGGGTCAAAAAAACAGTCAAAGTAGAAAATTAATTTTCCCATGTAATACACGGTAGAAATT
>NZ_CAWQOY010000169.1:0-21392 GCF_963896525.1 Nodularia sp. LEGE 04288 | reverse complement strand
CCCTGCACCCTGCACCCCTGCTTCTTCATACGCTTGCCAAATTTGGTGAATAAATTGATTAAATTGCTGTTTAGCAGCTGAATCAGGTTCGGTTTTTCGTTCTTTTGCCAAAATTTGGCTCAATAAGGTAATTACTTCTGTATCAAACGCTGGTCGAAATAAATTTACAGGCCAAAGTAAATCGGATGCATCTCGCATATCAGTCACGAGTGGTGATTCTTCGCTAAAGCTGACTAGCAGCAAGGGACGTACCCAGCACAACTGACGAGAAACCACTACTTGGATGACTTCTGTAAACAGATTCCTGTCACTATGGTCTAAAGACACAATTTGTCCTGGTTGAAAGTCTAGGCTCATGTTGACGCAGTTGAGACAGTGGCAAGCCACTATTTTTGTAGTTTATTTAATTTTAAAATTGAAAATGCGCTATTTTTACACAAAAATAATTTAAAATTAGAATATCAATCTTAACCCTGTCAGGTATTGGGACTTTTACGCGAAATCAACTCAACCGAAAAGCATTCCCACACCATCAGGTTTGCATAGGAATGTTATAAGATTAAGTAAATAACTGTTAAGTAACTGCTAAACAGTTATCTCGGTTGTAGTAAATCATCGAATAAAGAGCAAAGAGCCGTGTCAGTCGAAACTATTGAAAAGCCTTCCACGTCCCGCAAGCTCGCGCCTCGCTATCGGGTTTTGATCCATAATGACGACTATAATTCTATGGAACACGTGGTGCAGTCACTATTAACCACAGTACCGAGTCTTACCCAGCCTCAAGCTGTGAGCATTATGATGGAAGCCCATACTAATGGTCTAGCTTTAGTCATTACTTGTGAGCAAGAACACGCTGAGTTTTATTGCGAAACATTAAAAGGTCATGGTTTAAGCAGCACAATTGAACCTGAAGAATAAATAAAAATATTGTCTAGGGAAGGAAGATCAGACAAAGATATTGCCTCTAACTTGTGACTGTGATTTTGTCCTCTTCCTCAATTCCGCATGAAAATAAACCTAATTCGTTTAGCCCAACGCCCTGTACCCATCAGGCTGGGTTATTTTATTGCAGCTTTATTACTGCTATGGTTACCCTTTGCTGTCCCGATTTACTTATTAGTTAGTGATTCTAACTTAGTAAGTATCTTGACAATGGTGGTGTTATATGTTGAATTTATTTTTCTCTTGAAGCTATGGGGGAAAAATGTCTATCAGCAACCCCGGATACTCAAGCAATATGGTTTGGAAATCACGCAGATCAACGCTGTATATTTGCTGAGTGGTTTAGCCACTGGGATAATTAGCATTCTTGTAGTATTCGGGCTACAAGGTTTCTTTGGTTGGCTGGTGTGGCAACAACCGCAGGTTTTCTTGCTGAGAATAATTGTTGAGGGTTTACTTGTCTCTTTGGGTATCGGGTTTGCGGAAGAGTTGGTATTTCGAGGTTGGTTACTTGATGAGTTGGAACGGGATTATAGTCTTAATGTGGCACTTTGGATAAATGCTGTGGCCTTTGCGGTCTTGCATTTTATTAAGCCTTTAGAGGCAATTATTCAAACACTACCACAATTTCCAGCTTTAGTATTGCTAGGGTTAACGCAGGTATGGGGAAAGCGTTGGCGTAGGGGACGCTTGGGTTTACCTATTGGTTTGCATGGTGGTTTAGTTTGGGGCTATTACATCATTAATGTTGGGGGATTAATTGAATATTCTGGTCAAGTTCCTGATTGGATAACTGGTGTAAATCAGAATCCTTTACAAGGAGTGATGGGAGTGGTGTTTATGGGTATATTGGCTTTGTGGATGCGGTGGCGAGCAAATACCAAATCTCAACCGATATAAATTTGACAGATTCCCGAACTCATATTATTTGACGTTTTGCGGCGCGGTTAATGCTGCTATTAATACAGGGCGGAGGGTAGAAAAGCCCCTGCCGGTTCGTTATACAGGCCGAGGCTCATCAACGTTGCGGTCTGGGTGACACGCAAGCCATGATTCAAACACCAACGGAACAGGTCGGCGTTACGCATCGGAACATAGAAGCCAAACTCATCGGACGCTGGAGCCGCTCCAATTAGTGCCTTTAAGTCCTCATTGTTTTCGCCAACAGCGTGGCCGAAGAAGCCAATTTCACTGGCGTAGCCTGATACGCGCCCATCACACTCGACCAGCATTGCCGTACCCCGCCCGACAGCACCCTTTAGTTCGCCCGCCCGGTTATGACCATGAATGCGATCGCAAAGTTGATTACACGCAGCAAGGTCGGCCTCAGTCGCCGGACGAACGGTGCGGCCGGGTATCTTCAAGCCGAGGGGTTGTCCTCGCAGGTCTGCCAGTGACTCGCGCACCTCGAAGCCGAGTTTTGTATACAGGGCAAGGGAACAGCTGTTATGCGCGGCCTGAACAAGCCGCACACCGGCGCACCGTTTTTCCTGTACCCTCTGTAAAACATTTTCCATCAGGCGGCGACCAACCGACCTGTTTTGCGCTGCGGGGTCTACTGTAGTGGGGCCGATTCCGGCGATAGTGTCACCTTCCCACAAACAGTTGCTGCCGATGATGCGCCCATCCTCAGCCTCAGCCACGACCGCATAAACCGTCGGGTCTGCCAACAATTCGCTCAACATATCCGCCCCAAACTCCGCAGAAGGAAAGTCGGGTAGGAAGCCGTGCTGTTCCGCAACAACACGTAACCCTTCATACAAAATAGTGCCACAGGGGAGTGCGTCGTCGGGCCGTCCCGCACGCAAGATCACCGAAGATATTTGTTCAAATACTTGATCCATGATGAAAAACCTTTTAAGTGTTCCGTTAGCAACTTTTTTAAAATACTGAAATTTAATGATTTTTGTCTTGTCAATTCTTGCGGAATAGAACAATCTACTTTCTTCTGAGACAATAGGGATTTAAGCGTTGCTTCTGCCCATGAATCTGCGACCAGAATCTTTATTTCATCCCCCAGAGGATAAAATTCCCCTTGATCAGCCTCCACTAGAAGTGCGATCGCAATGGGGACGCTGGATAGAAACACCGGAGATGATGGTAGCAATTATTCCGCCAGGAAAGTTAGAAGTCAATATTCGCTCACCACTTAACCTTGTGGTCACGAGTTTTGGTGTCAGCAGTGGAATTGCTGCTTTTAATACTGATCGGCTACAACCCTATCAAGCGCTACCAGGAGGTTTTGATATTGTGCCTCAAGGAAGTACCTATAATTCTGTAGAGGATGCTTCTTGTTCTGTAGTGTTTGGATATTCCCCATCTTTTCTATCGCGCATAGTCCGAGTAGAAGCTGAAGGAGAGATGATTGAGTTACAACCTGGCCAAATTCCTAAAACCCATTGGGGTTTAAATGTAGCGATCGCTATGCAAGAATTCTTTGATAATGGACAAGTAGGGGGTGTATTTTATTTAGAATCGGTGGCAACTGCGGTGCTGGGACAAATAATTTACCGTCGTTCAAATTTATCTGGACAACTAAAACGTCCCCCAGAGTTTTTAGACCCAAATATATTAAAGTCTGCTATTGAATATATTAGAGCGCATCTTCCACAGGCACTTAGCCTAAATCACATAGCCGCCAAGGTAGGATTTAGCCCTTACCATTTTGCCAGAGCATTCAAAGTCACAACTGGATTATCGCCCTATCAATATGTCCTCAGATGTCGGTTGGAACTTGCCCAACAACTCTTACAAAATCAAAGTAAATCGCTGGTCGAAGTAGCGGGGGAAGTAGGATTTGGCAACCAGAGTCACATGACATCTGTGTTTAGACGAATGCTAAATACAACCCCCAAGCGTTATCGGCAAGAAATTAGTGGGATTTTAGACCTACATGATCAAGGTTATTCTCATCACTAAGACATTTTTACTACTGTACCGACCAAGCAAGCTTTATCTAAATTTACCCCATGCAAATTTGCGCCTTCTAACTCTGCACAGAGTAAATTTGCCCCGGTAAAGTTCGCCCCCGCTAAATTTGTCCTGCGTAAGTCCGCTTCTTCTAAATTGGCTTCACTTAATAAAGCCCCTTGTAAATCAGCGCCACTCAAGTCAGCACCTTTGAGGTTTGCCCCTGTGAGGTTTGCACCGCGCAAGTCAGCACTGCGTAAGTCAACGCCTTGTAAGTTGACGTTCATCAAGTTTGCACCACTCAAAAAAGCGCCAGCCAAAGAGACATCGCTGAGTTTAGCCCCCATCAAGTTAGCGCCGCGCAAATTACTACCACGTAAGTCAGCACTTGTTAAGTCTGCTTGCATTAAGTTTGCCCCCATCAGGTTCGCGCGCAAGTCAGTTTTTTGGAGGTTTGCACCCATCAAGTTCGCTCCCTCGAAATGCGCGCCTTCGAGTTTGGAACCCTTGAAATTAGTCCCAACAAGGGTAGCCCCGGCAAAATTGATCCGGCTTAAATCGAGCTGAGAGAGTTCCTCATCTTCTAAATTTGCACCTGGGAGTTGTTTGAGTTGTCCTGATTTAATGGCTTCAATATTCATTTGAAGTAATTACTAATCTCCTCACTTGTCTTGCTGTAGCTATCCCATTGAGAATCAAGTAGCCATACGCCGGTGCTGACTTTAGGTGACATCAGAGGTAAGTCTAGCCCTTGCTGTAAACCCATAACTAATAAAGTCAGAGCATCTACAAGTTTAGGGTCAAAGCGGGTTGACTGTTGTTGTCTGCATTCGTCTAAAGCTTGAGCAAATATTTCGGCGCGAGTTTTTTGGGATGATTTGATGTTGTTGACTCGCCATTGGAAATCGGCAACTAAAGCCAAAATTCTCGATTCTAAGGGAATTTCATCCCCTGCTAAACTTGCTGGTTCTCCTGTACCATTCCAGCATTCGCTTTGGTGGGTGATAATTTGGGCAATTGCCCGCAGTCTGGGCATGGTGCGTAATACCTGCGCTCCTGGTACTAGGGGGCAAGTTAAGGGACAATGGGGGGCTTGTTCCTGGTAGCGGGTGGATGTACCGGGAGTCAGGACGCTTTCGGCTTTTTGCAGTGGGTCTATACGATGTAAAAAACCTGCTAGTCGCAATCGTTTAATCTGCCATGCGGGGAGTTCTAAAAGCTGCCCCATGATCTCAGAAAGTGCTACTACTTCGGAGGCGGCCATGGGATTGTTGACATCTGCCATATCCATCAATTGCGCCATTCGCAAAAATGCCTGGATTTCGTTAGAAACCAAGTTGCGATCTAAGGCTTGTTGACGTAGTGCGGTGGGGATGGATAAATTATCCTGACCTGTCTGGAGATAATCGACGACGCGGGAAACAACTGCACTTAAATGTTCTGGTGCGGCTAGACTTGACTTTATAGCATTTTGATGTTGTGAGAGTTTTTGTGCTAAGTCTGGATTGTATTTTTCGATGTGAGCGATCGCTAACTTTGTTGTTTCCTGCACTAACTCTGGTTCAAATGTCCATAAGCCATAGAATTTACGTTCTATATCTGAAGCTGGTATTCCATCAGCACCATAATCAGCCTCTGACAACTCTTGACAAAGTACCATTGCTGTGTATTCTGGTGACAAGATAATTAAATGCCACTCCTGCGCCACTGGATCAGCTGAATTTAATGCCACTAAATCCACGTTAGGAAGTTGGCTGGTGGGATGTTCTGCAAAGCTAGCATCGGATGCTGCCATGATCACAATTTCGCGGCTACACTTAGCGATATCTGCGTATCTTTCGGCTTCTTGCAGATACCATTGACCTTGTTGAAAGGCTGTGATTACTAAGGGTGTACTATTTTCAGTTAAGATATGGTCTTCTAGAGCATGGCACAAAGCAACTAAAGTATTTTTGTAGTAAACCCCAAATCTAATTGGTCTAGTGCTATTGCGGTGTGAGCTTTCCAGCTTTTGTAGTATTGAACCTTCTAACATGGGCTTTCATAATTTGTAATTCGTAATTCGTAATTCGTAGTTGTTAGGGACTAGGGTGAGATTCTAGTAATTGACGGTTTTTCCTCAAGTCCCCAGTCCCCAATCCCTATTCCCTGGATACTATGATATTCCCGCCAACTGTTTATCTTTCTTTTCCATAGGTGCAGAAAGAGCTTCTTCCAAATCGGCACAACCCAATTTTTCTTCTAAGATTTTCATAACTTCGCGTCCGAAGTCATTGGGGTTTTGTTGCCAAGCTTGCAAGCAGACTTCTCCAAAGAAGGAACCAAGGGGTTCAGGATTCCAGAGGAGTTTTTTAGCTGTCCACGGCATTAAGCTCATGGGGTCATACCCTGGTTTAAGGATACCTTCTTTAAAGGCATATTCTTCTAAATGGGTATGGGGTTGCAGTCCAATAAAGAAAATGGCAGGTTCAACTTTATCAGCGCCAAAAATTTGTTCTAGTTCGCGGTGGTAGGCGATGGTTTGGCGAATGGTTTCGGGACGTTCGTCAATGACGTTAAAGGAGTAGTTCACGGAAACCACATCGTTAAAACCAGCAGCTTTTAAGTCACGGCAGTTTTGCAAGACGGTGCGTAAGTTGTAACCCATCCGCATTTTCCGCACGAGTTCCTGAGAACCACTGGTAATCCCGATTTCAAAGTAGTTCATCCCGGTTTTAGCCATCAAATCACACAACTCTGGTGTTAAGTTGTCGGCTCTGATGTATGCTGCCCAATGAATATCTGTCATCCCAGAATCGACGATTTTCTGTAAGAGTTCTACCGCATCGTCCATAAATTTACGTGCGGGGATGAATTGAGCATCCGTAAACCAGAAATTGCGAATGCCGCGATCGTATAATTGGCGGATCTCGGCAACTACTTCCTCTGCGGGATTAATGCGTACTTGTTTGCCTTCAACGACGGTGTAGACGCAATAACAACAGTTGTGGGGACAACCGCGCTTGGTTTGCACTCCTATATAAAAGTCTTGTTCTTGGAGGTAATAGTTAAATTCCGGCCAGATGGTTTCTATATAGTCGTAGTTACAGGCGGTTTTTTCTAGGGGGGTGGGTTGTTCATGAATCATGCGTTGCCGTGGTTGAGTTTCACCGACTACATAGCAACGTTCATCATCAATTTCTCTGCCACTGAGAAGTTTTTCTAGGAGAGTTTCGCCTTCACCCACAGAAATAATTGTGCCTGGGGGAAAAGTTTTACCCAATTGTTCATAAAATACGCTCACTGCACCACCACCGACAACGGCACGGGCATGAGTATGATATTTCTGGGCGCGTCGTAAACCGCGTTTGACTAATCCCTGGTTGCGCCACAATTCCACGTAGTAAGCAATAAAAATTCGCAAACCGCCGAATGCCCCACGTAATTTAATCAGAGGATTCTTGGCGTAATAAAATTCAAAGGCGTTTTGGAGCGGATTACCACCACGTCCACCCACGGGGGCATAGATTTGAATATCACGCCAAGAAAAGACTAGGAGTGTCGGTTTAAATTCATCGATACAGGTATCTAGGGCGGAGGCGTAGTCTAAAGGTGGTACGGTTCCCAAATCAAAGATCCGCTGTTCTATGCCGGGAAATAGCTTGTGGACGTGATCCGAAAGATAGACAACCCCAATGGGAAAGATGGGGTTACACGGAAGGCGAACGTAGAGGATTCGATTTTCCATCATGGATTGTTTAATTTCCATCTTGCAGTTATTTATGAGAAATATAGAGCGATATGCAGTTTAAAGCTGTTTGTTTTAGTTTGCTGTGTTTTTCACAATGATGATTGGCATTTAAGCCTATTGCTGGATTCGGTTAGCCTGCCTTAACAATTGTGGGAATAGTTGAATTTGCTCTGCATCAAAGGAAATAGATAAATTTTATGAGGAGAATTGTCATATATCTTTACCATAACATTGAGTTTGGCTATTCAGCGAGCAACTCTGCCTGTAATTCTGAGGATAGATGCAACAAACAGACCTTCCCTGAAAGTTGAGAAGGTGTGAGGGGATAACTGCCAGACCTCACTTATCTGATGCTTTTATTCTTCAATAAATATCTCAAATCCCCATAGTGTAGTATATTATTTTCGCTGGTATCCGCTTTTTGGTGAAATTTTCATAACTTGAACATATAGTTAACATATATTTAGATATATATAGCGTAGAAATTTTCAGTTGGTAGTCGGAGTTACAGCATCTGGGGATCAGGCAATGTTAGTTTTGCTGGTGTAATGTAAAATTGTGGCGTAAAGCTCCTCCGCAGTTATGGCTCAAATATTAGATCCTCTACCACCGGAGCAATCGGGGAATATCCTTTGTTGCTACGTCAATGCTACGAGCAAAATCCAGATAGCTCGCATCTGCAATATTGCTAACTGGTACTTTGAAAGAGTTGTTTTTCCTGGACAGCGCCTTGTGTTTGAAGCTCCACCACAAGCGCAAATGGAAATTCATACAGGGATGATGGCTAGTGCAATTTTGTCTGATACTATTGCGTGCGATCGCCTGGCTATCAACGAGCCTAGCATTAGTGAGTTTCATACAGACTCCATAGGCATCGACACTATCAGTAAAAAACCAATAGTGCAGTCGATTAATACAAAAATTCAAAATACAACAAAACCCTTAACAATTGCTGGCTTTGGACTCATTGATTAAAAAAAACAATTTTAGATAATTTCAGGGTTGCCAAATTCAGCAACCCTTTTTATTTAGTCATTTGTCATTTGTCATTAGTTATTCGTGACGCTCCCCATGTTTTGCCCTTCCGGTTTACAATCAATGTTATGAATTTGCCTTCTTTTATTTGGTTGTGGAAAATAGCCGCTTGGTCAATGGGGTTGTCGATACTGGCGTATTTGCTGCTAGCACTTACGGGTATTTGGATGTTTCGGGAGAGAACTTCCCAGCGTTTCTCTAGTTTCCCGTGGTTTATGGGCGGACGTGGGGAGATGCGATCGCTACACTATATAATTGGCATCACTATGGTTAGTTTAGTGTTGCTACTGTTGGCTATTGGCATTGTTGGCACTTTCGGACACTTCGGTTCCTTGGGACACTCATCACACTTGGTTGCTGGGTTAATAGTAGTAGTGTTGGTTTTGCTATCTGCTTTCAGCGCCACACAAATTAGCACCAGACGTTCTTGGGCTAGACCTTTACATATTGGTGTAAATATAATTCTATTTGGGGGTTTTACTTGGGTATCCCTGACTGGTTGGATTGTAGTACAAAAGTATTTGCCTTAGAGAATACCAAAAAATAAATATCTTTTCACCTCTGTGAGTATTTTAGTTTTTTCGGGAATTGCTCAAATTTTAGCTGTATATAAAGTTGTAGTTGATTTTCAAGTTAAGCATTATGTCTAACCAACAACCCAATTCCAACCAACCATCTAAGAAAAAACTAAATCAAACAAATAACAATAATAGTAATAATAATAAACGACCTTTCAACACCGGAAAACCTGATAAAACAGACCACTAAGTTGAATTAAACCATCAATAAAGATAGAATTCATTCTCATTTGAAACATCCTCCTGGAGACGTGCTGGTCACGTCTCTATGTTTATTTTGGGTATATGAGGATGACGCAGAAACTCTCGGAAACTGTAATTCCTCCGTGACGCTCCGCGAACTGCGTCCTCTGTGGTTGGTTATTTGAGGATTTAGAATAAAATTTAGTATAATTTATGCTAAGTGAATATTTGATATAGTAAAATAGAGGATAGAAAATCGTCACTGTTAAATAATGAAAAAGCTAGGTTGCTAAAAATACTATTGGCAGCTTGCAATTACAGGTATTTATAGTGTATTGTTATATATGTTACTTTGCCCAAGAAATTAACTTCGGTAGAAACATCAAGCTACTGAAACTAGATAATTAATTCCAAAATGTTAATTGATACAACCAGAAACCTAGATTTTTGTGATATCAATGTATACCAGTGAATCAATCAAGTACTCTACCAGAGCAGAAATCGGACAAACGAGCCGTATCCTAGTGGTAGAAGATGAAGAATTAATCCAAGAGATGCTAGCTGTAGCATTGGAAGAAGAAGGTTTTGGCGTAATAACTGCCCCTGATGGGCGGTCGGCTGTAGAATATCTCAAAAGTTGTGAACCCAACTCTGGGGAACCTCCTTTTGACTTAATAATTCTTGATTTGATGCTACCTCATATTAATGGGCTAGATATCTGCCGCTTGCTGCGTCATCAAGGAAACCCAGTCCCCATTTTGATTCTTAGTGCTAAAGGTAGTGAAACTGACCGCGTTTTAGGGTTAGAAGTAGGCGCTGATGATTACCTGACTAAACCCTTTAGCATGAGGGAGTTAGTCGCTCGCTGTCGCGCTCTACTCCGTCGCCAACGTTTAAGTAGCTTGCCACAAGTACAAGTATTAAAACATAAGAATGTCACTTTAAATGCCCAAGAGTGCCGTGTGCTGGTTCGTGATCAAGAGGTGAGTTTGTCTCCCAAAGAGTTTCGCTTGCTGGAACTGTTTATGAGTTATGCTCGTCGGGTCTGGTCTCGTGAGCAATTGCTAGATCAGGTTTGGGGACCAGAATTTGTTGGTGACAGTAAAACTGTAGATGTTCATATTCGCTGGTTACGCGAAAAATTAGAAGAAGACCCTAGTCATCCAGAATACATTGTGACTGTGAGAGGTTTCGGCTATCGCTTTGGATAATATATTGAGATAGTTGTTAGTTTTTATTAATCACAAAGCAACTAACCACTCACATTCTCATGCTTTTATTGGGATTTTTTCTGGGTTTAGCGGTAGGTATTGGGTTTTGGATTTGGCAACAAGTTCAATTAAAGCGCTACTTGGGGCGAGTACTGCAACCGTTAAGCTCTGGTTCTGACAAGGTAGTGCTACCGCTAATACCTCGTTTGCAGCGCGAAATAGCAACAGTGAAGCAGCAGCGACAAGATTTGCAGCAGTCGCTACAAACCTACCAAGACCTGCTGGATTTTGCCCCACTGGGATATTTGCAGGTAGATGAAGAAAATCAATTGCTGTGGTGCAATCAGCAAGCGCGAGAAATATTGTATCTGCAAAGTTGGCAAGCCGGACAGGTGCGCTTATTGCTGGAATTGGTGCGGTCTTATGAACTTGACCATTTAATTGAACAAACTCGTGATTGGCAGAAACCACAGACAAATGAGTGGGTATTTCACCCGTCTTGTGATGATGCGGCACAGATGCCAACTGTCAAATCACTGAAGTTGCGAGGATCTAGTTTACCTTTACCCAACGGACAAGTCGGGGTTTTTCTGGAAAATCGTCAACCCCTGCTGGATATGAATCAACAACGCGATCGCTCTTTTTCGGATCTGGCTCACGAACTGAGAACGCCATTGACTTCGATTCGTTTGGTTGTGGAAACTTTACAAAACCGTTTAGATCCGCCCTTAAATCGTTGGGTGAATCGGCTCATGCAGGAGGTTGATCGACTGATTAACTTGGTACAAAGCTGGTTGGAACTGACCCAAATGGAAGCCAACCCAACTATGCAATTACATCTAGAAACTGTGTCAGTGCGATCGCTCATTGCATCTGTATGGGAAACATTAGAACCATTAACGCAAAAGCAACGTCTGTCTCTTGACTATTCTGGAGCAGAGAATCTGTGTATTAAAGCAGACCCCGCCCGCATTTATCAAGTTTTTCTCAACTTGCTGGATAACAGCATCAAATATAGTCCTCCTGGTACTTGCATTCAAGTCCAAGCCAAAATATTATCTGCACAAGATACTCATAGTAGCGATGGGCTACGCCCTGCCGGAGGTAATCGCGCTGTCAATATTTTGGAAATAAATCTTATTGATTCGGGAATAGGTTTTTCTGAAGCTGATTTGCCCCATATTTTTGAGCGATTTTACCGGGGAGATAAAGCGCGGACTCATTCTTCATTGCCAGAAAATAATTCTCTGGGAACGATTGTGGGTAATGGTTTAGGTTTGGCCATCGTCAGGCAAATTATTGTCGCCCACGGCGGTTCCATCAAAGCCATGAACGATCCAGAAACTGGTGGCGCTTGGATGCAACTTCAACTTCCTGAAGTTATGGCAAACTCCCGCAGCCAAGACTATAGTTAAGAATATCTTCACCTTTGAGACTATAAGTGTGGAAGCTGCCTTGTATGATCACAATCCCCACCCTAAAAATCCCCAGTTGGCACGTGCAATTCGGCGCTTAGAACGGGACGTATTACGTATGGGCGCTTTGGTAGAACAATCCTTTCGCCTCAGCCACCAAGCACTATTTGCCCGTGATTTAACGGCAGCTGAGGAACTTCCCCGATTAGATAAAAAAATTGATCGCTTTTATAGACAAATAGAATCAGATTGTACGGCAATCATGACGCTACAAGCACCTACGGCTCAGGATTTGCGTTGTTTAAGTGCGTTTATGCAGTTAGTGCGAGACTTAGAGCGTATTGGCGATTATGCTGAGGATTTAGCTAATATTGCCGTTAAAATTTTTCCTTATCCGCCTCATATGTCTTTACCAGACATTGAAAATATGTCTCACCATGCACAAGCAATGCTAGCAACTAGCTTAAAGGCTTTAGCTGATTTGGATGAAGTTGGTGGACGAGGTTTAAAGCACCTAGATGATGCTGTAGACAATGCTTATGACCATGTTTATCAGACTTTAGCCCAGCAACGGGATGTTCCAGGTGTAGTCGAGCCAATTTTGCTGCTAGCACTGGCAATTCGTTGTCTGGAACGGATGGCAGACCATGCCACTAATATCGGACAAAGAGTAGCATACATCGTCACCGGACAACGTTTTTAATCAGGTCTTAGGTATGAGAAATCGGGATTGGTAAATAAATTACCAATCTTTTTTTTGGTTTATTTTTCTGTAAATGTTTGTTTAATTTGCTCTTGTATTATCAAATAAAAGTAGTGTTTTATACTGAGATATGTATTTTTTTAGGCTAAAATCTTGTCTTTTCATTCTTTTGATAAAAATCAATGTTTATTAGAGATGAAAACTTATGTATTAATACGCAAGCAAAGTAAAGTTTTATTTTATACAAAATTTTTGCTTAAAAAAATACAACCATTAAAATTTTGTTAACCAACATACACTTTACCAAATGATTACCTTTTCTTAAACTCGCTCAATTACAGTACCTACAGACAACAGAAAAACTGTTTTTTATCTCACTAATGCAGAAACTAGATGTCATTTAAGTGACACGCCTAGTTAGATTGGTTAGCGATCGCCTAAGCCAGCCTAGAAATTTAATTTTTCTGCTAAATTAGGAGTTTTTGCGGGTATAAAAGTGAGATTTTCGGCGAGGTTTATCCGGTTTTTTAGCTGCGAAACCCCAAAATTTTGGCAAAATTTCGATGAGTTCTGATTCTAATGATCTAAATAATATATGCACGAATTAAGTAGAGATTGAATTTTTCCGTGAGATTTTCCCATTGATTAATTAACAGACCAATTTAGTTTGCACTCTTACAAGTACTTGCATAATGTCTCCCACCAGTCTCACTCCAAACGTATCTAATGTATCGAATGAATCTAGCCCCAGTGGAGAGTTACCACAAAGGTTATTTACGCGCAGAGAAGTAATTCCGCCTGATCAGGATGTATTGTGGCGCATTGAGCGCGGAGCGGTTCGGACTTTAACCTGGAGCGAAGATGGAATATTTATTACTCTCGGTTATTGGGGTGCTGGTGATCTGATTGGCTATTCTTTATCAAAAGTTCAACCCTACCAGATTGAATGCCTAACAAGTGTAGAGGTAACCGTTATACCGCCTCAGCTTTGGTATAGAGATATTGATGCTTTTTTGTCCCACATTCAACATTCAGAAGAGCTTTTAAGTATTGTACATCTCAAACCGATGTCGTTACGTTTGGGGAAATTTTTGCTGTGGTTAAGTGAAAAATTTGGACGTGATGTGGAACAGGGTAAATTAATTGACCTAAATATTACTCATCAGGAAATGTCCGAAGTGTTAAATACTACTCGTGTTACTGTAACCCGGCTTCTACAGCAATTTGAAGAACAAGGAGTATTGTTACGCTATAAGCGGCGAATTATTCTTCTTTCACGAAATAAATAACCAAAAAATATAGTATAAAAAAATGAGAATTAACTTGTGTTAATTAGCAAAAATTTGCTATATTCATTACTGAAGTTTTAAGTGAATTGCCTGAAAAAACAGCAAGTTTTTTGATGGTTTCAATTATTTGGTGTGAGTGAAATTAAAAACATGAAAAAACTACTTTGGAATGCGCTTAAGGTTAGTCCAGCTATTGCTGCAACATTATTTGCTGCTAATAGTGCCTTCGCGGTTGAAGTCAATGAACAAGTAACAACTGTTGCTCAGTTGTCCCAAGAGGCTAATAGCATTGGTCAAGTAACATCTGTTTCTCAGTTTTCGGATGTACAACCTACAGACTGGGCGTTTCAAGCTTTACAGTCTTTGGTTGAGCGTTACGGTTGTATCGCAGGTTATCCCAATTCCACATACCGTGGTAACCGTGCCTTAACTCGTTACGAATTTGCAGCTGGTTTGAACGCTTGTTTAGACAGAGTTAATGAACTGATTGCGACAGCAACCGCCGATGTAATTACTAGACAAGACCTAGCTACATTACAGCGCTTGCAAGAAGAATTTTCTGCTGAATTGGCTACCCTGCGTGGTCGTGTAGATTCCTTAGAAGCTCGGACGGCTGAATTAGAAGCAAATCAGTTTTCTACCACCACTAAGTTGAAGGGTGAAGCTATCTTTGCTCTAGGTGGTGCTTTTGGTGACGAAAGAGTAGGCGGTGGCGACATACAAGATAATATCACTTTCGCTAACCGGGTTCGTTTGAACTTGGAAAGCAGCTTCACAGGAACGGATAAATTGCAGGTTCGTTTGCAAGCTCGTAACATTGCCCAATTAGACGGCGGCAGTTCCTCAAGACCAAATATCACTGGTACCAACATGACCCGCTTGGGCTTTGATGGTGATAATGGTAACAACGTTGAAATTTCTAAAGTTAACTACGAATTCAACCTGAGTGATGCAGTTCGAGTTAAGGTTGATGCTTCTGGTGCTGAAATATGGAATAACACTAATGTGTTCAACTCAAACTTCAGTAGTAGTGGTTCAGGTTCTATCTCTCGCTACGGTCGTTTCAGCCCCATCTATCGGGCATCATCTCCTGGTGGTGCTGGTTTAACTGTGACATTAAATCCCAAAGGAGCTATTAGCTTCACGGGGGCTTATATGGCACCCAGCGCTGAGGACCCTACCGATGATAATGGTCTGTTGAATGGCGCTAACGCATTTTTTGGTCAAATAGACTTCAAACCCAGCCAAGCTTTAAACTTAGGTTTTACCTACTCTCGTACTTATCAGAACCCTGCCAACGGTGTAAATCTGTTCGGTAGCCAAGGTAGCGCTTTTGCTAATAGACCTTTTGGTAACACTGCTACCTCAGCCAATAACTATAGTGTACAAGCAAACTTCAGACCTAGTTCGGCATTGTCAGTAGGCGGTTGGGCTGGTTACACCACAGCAGAATCTGAAGTTGCCGATGCTGATGCAGACATTTTTTACTGGGCTGCCAACATAGGTATCAGAGACTTTGGTAGAGAAGGGAACTTACTTGGTGTGATCTTTGGTCAACCCCCGAAAGTAACCGGTGGTTCTGTAGATTCCGAATCAGATACCTCTTATCATTTAGAGGGTCTTTATCGGATGCGTCTCACTGAGAATATCGCTGTCACCCCTGGTTTGTTGGTGATTTTCAACCCTGAACACAATAGCAATAACGAAACCATTTATGTAGGTACTTTACGTACTACCTTCAGTTTCTAAAATTGGTGTTAGTGAGAAGTTAAATAAAAAGCCCGCCTCAGTGCGGGCTTTTTGGTGGAAAATTATCACTACGTGGGATGATAATCTTGTGAATTTGGCATATCTACTGCTGGGCGATCGCTACTCCATGCCCACCAAACGTAACCACATTGGCAATTGTAAAACTCCTGCCATTTACGACGATGTTTTTCTGTGCTTACAGGCGATCGCCTATTGATCCAAACTTGTACAGCTTCGCGGCTACTGGCGTGACAGCTAGGACAGCAAAACTCGTAAGCGTGAACTGCCTGATCTGTCCATTTAGGCGGAATGGGAGCAAATGCATCCATTTAATCTTAATTGGGAGTTCGTAGTTAAGAATTTAAGTAGTATTATCTCATGTATATGAGAATAAGTTTTTCAACGCAGAGGGACGCTAAGTTAGCGCATACGCCGTTAGGCGTTCCCGCAGGGTAGGTACGCTGAGTTAGGATTTTGGATGATAACTACGAATTACGAATTACGAATTACGAATTATTAGAATGGAGCCAAGGGTTGAAATTCGCCGTTTGTTGGATGTGATGCCTGCTTCTAGTCGAATGACTACCAAAATTGTCAGCAAACCGGAGCAGCCAAAGGTGATTGATGCTATTTTTCCTCTACCTGGGAATCAGGATCGACCGATATATATTAATTTTGATTTGTGGTTGCGCTTGGCTAAACCACAACGGGATTTATTGCTATTCCAGAAGGTTAGCTGGTTGATGGGGGTGAAGTGGTTTAAACCTGATATTTATCAAGGTGTGGTTTTGCTGGGGTTTTTGGCTGGATTGCTGGAATCAGCGCAAACAGATGTGGTGGGTGTGGCTGTGGCTGGGGGTTTAAGTGCGATCGCTTTGGTGCGGATTTGGCGGACTAATAAATCTTCGCAATCAGAGTTAAACGCCGATTTAGCCGCGATCCAAATAGCCCAACGCCGGGGTTACTCGGAAACTGAAGCCGCCCAGCATTTATTATCTGCGATTGAGGCGATCGCTCAGATTGAAAAACAGTCTACTCTGAATTTTAGCGAATTAATTCGTTGCCAAAACTTACGCGCGATCGCTGGTTTATCACCAGTCGGTGTACCAAAAAGTTATCCATAGACATTTGACAGCTATCACTAATAATTATTGACAGTGATAAAGTTCATAAACATAGCCGTTGATGGCTGGCAAATTTTTATTTTCTGCGTCACATTTTTGGACTTCCTCGGCTATGGGAGCATGAAAATTAACTAACCATAAATCAAAGGGTCGTGGTAATTCCTTTAAGGTGTTATCTAGGGATGTAGTAGAAGTATTGGGGTCTTGGTCTTGATGGGCGAGGAGAAATTGCGTATTAGCTTGTGAACCGGAGAATTTTAACTCCCAGGCTATCCCCATCATTTCTCCAGTTTGGACTAAGCTTTTGTGGGTTGTAGCAATGAGAACTGGAAGTTGGGAATTTTGTTCAATCAGAGAAACGAGTAAATCAGGGCGGTAATATTTGCGATAACCGAGATTAGAAGTAACTGTGATCGCACTAATTAATCCCATCAACCAAATGAGGATGACAGCTTGCTTTCCTGTGATCCTCCATTTACCGATGTCTCGATTTTGATAACAAACTGCCAGACTTGCCCCCAGGAGGATAATCACAGCCGGAAAGTAGACAAAATTGTAGCGCGCGCCCCGTGTGAGGTCGATACCCAGAAAATAAGTAAAGAAAAAGAATAAAGCGATCGCTCCTAATACTACCCCAGCTAATACCTGAGTGATTAACCGAGTTTCAGGCTGCTGTAGCTGAACTTTCAGACCACGAACTAAAATCGGTGTTGCCCAAATAAAGAAAATTAACATCACCAATCCAGACGCAATCACAACTGTTAACTGTGGTGCTTCCACTGGTAGCAAGGAAATCATCGTAATCCAGGCGGCTAAAGCTTGAAAAATGGGGTTGATCCAATCTAGTCCCACACGCTCACCTTGAATCCACTCTGTTAAACTACTGCGATAGCGATTCTGTAAAAAGCTCGGTAACCAAACAACAGCAGCGACAGCAGTACCAGCTGCAATAAAATAAATCCGCCACCACAGAGAAGAAAGAAACAGCAAAGTTTTTGTGTGGGTATATTGTTGCCAAGCGACAAAAATCAATACCAAGGCTTCAGCACCGAGAGTCAGAACAAAAAAGTAATGAGTCGCAATACCCAAGGCGTTCACTCCCACCCAAGCAATGATTAGCCAAAGCGGTAACAATGTTCGGTTTTGCAGGTGACGGATCGCAATTACCAAGCAAGTCAGAGAGGCCATCACCCAAATCACAGCTAAACTATAATGACGCGCTTCTTGTGCTAAAAAAATACCATAGGGTGAAACTGCCATCATCGCCGCCGATAATTGCCCCACTAATGCCGAACGAAAAGCTAATTTGCCTAAAAGATAAGCGCCGGGAATAGAGGCTGCACCGAGTAAAGCGGGTAGAGAACGCCCAGCCCACAGTGACACTAAACCGAATGGGTGAGGAAATAACTTCATCCATAAATGAGCCATGACAAAATACAGGGGTGGATGAGTATCTTGTGTGACCATGAGATGAATCACATCTCCAATACCAGCTGTGGGATTTATTTGCAGTGGTTGTAATAAGATATCAGGTGCGATCGCTTGATCTAGAGGTACTGGTAAAAAACTATTGCCCAGACTAAACACCAAGGTAGCAAATTCATCAATCCAAGGAGGCTTGGCGGTCAAATTAGCTAAACGTAAGCTGATACCGATGATTAACCAAATCAACAACAGCAGAGGCTGAAACCAGCGAGCTGAAACGGTAGAGCGCCAATTCTTAGACAAATACATCAATTTTGAGGCAGAATTTTTGTGGGCTAAAGGTAGAAATCAGTCATGTCGGCAACCCCAACAGTGACTTTGATCGCTACACCAGCAACCAGTGAATTTGTATATATTAGACTCACCTTTGAGATTTAAGTTCAATTAAATTTTGGCTATTTCACGTCGGTGACGCGCCAACTGAGTTTTAAGTTCACCCAGAAATTCCAAATAGTCACAATGGCGATCGCTATCAGATTAGCAATGTATGTCTTACGAATAATGAAATAGAACTTCAGATTTAATCCCATAACTGTGAGTGTGAAATCGATGGTGAAATCCCTCAACATAAAGTTAGGCGTAAAGTTAAATACCAAATTCAATAGCAGTACATTCAACACCAATCCAGCGAGGCAAATTAAATTAAATTTCAAAAATCGCTTCAGACGTTGATGCCATTCATTTTGCTTGCTACTGACATCTGCAAAAGTCCAAGCATCATTCCACAAGAAATTATTGAAAATGGCAATTTCACCAGCAATGATTTTACTCCGCGTTAGGGGTAAAGCCAAAGTAGTCGGATCACTGAGTAAATAAAGTATAGCCATATCCACAAACACCCCACTCAGTCCCACCAATCCAAACCGCAGGAATTTATCAATGGGGAAATTGATTTTTTTCTGAACTCGTCCCAGCGCTCCCGTAGACAATCGCAAACGGACTAAGTGCTGTAAATATTCTAAATATTGCTTCCATGTCACCTTACTTTCACCTTGTTGGCGTTCACAGAAGACATAACCAACTTCAGCAATTTGATTGACATTTCCCCGGCCAATTATCTCCAAAAGAATTTTGTATCCCACTGGATGGAGTGTGACACCGGCAATACAGGCGCGGCGCACCATAAAATAACCACTCATGGGGTCAGAAACTCTCCCCAATACTCTAGGTAGGAGAATTAATCCTAATACCTGAGCGCCACGGGACAAAAAACGCCTGATCAGATTCCAACTACTAACGCCACCTCCTTCGACATGACGGCTAGCGACGGCTAAATCTGCGCCCTGTTTAATTGCAACCAATAATTGAATTAATATTTCTGGTGGATGTTGTAAATCTCCGTCAATTACCCCTAGTATGCTACCCTTGGCTACTTGCCATCCACGAATTACAGCTGAAGACAATCCCCGTTCTTGTTCGCGTCGCATGACCTGCAACTGCGGGTATTCCCCCATGAGGGATTGTGCTATTTCCCAAGTGCGGTCGGGACTATCATCATCAACTACTATTATTTCGTATTCTTCTGGGATAAATTCATTGAGTAATTCACTCAATATTTTGACAACATTTTGAATATTGTCACGCTCTTGATAAGTGGGAATTACCAGGGAAAAATAGATGGTTGGACGATCAGCGTCTAAGCTGGAAGGGGGTAATTCAGAAATTTGTAATGGGGTAGTTATTTCGGACAACAAGGCATTTGTTTTTTCACTCATACGGGGCGATAAAATTATAGCAAAAACATTTTTTATGGCGATTAATTTGGTTTAAATATGGATTTTATCAATCCTGATAGTCTGAAGTTTCATGCTAATTTCTGCGAAAATAATAAGAGTAACTTGGTTATCACTGATGCCCTGTAAAACTGTTGATAGTATTTTGGATCATGCCCTTTTGGGGTATGATTTATCTCCCGCCGATGGAGTGGTATTGTTAAAACAAACTGATCCAGATGCGATCGCTGCCATTCGGACTACAGCTGACAAACTCCGCTACAGTCAAGCTGGCAATACGGTAACTTACATTATTAACCGCAATATCAACTTTACGAATATCTGTGAGCAACACTGTAGTTTTTGCGCTTTCCGCCGGGATGACGGTGATGCTGGTGCTTACTGGTTAGATTGGGCGCAAATTGTCGAAAAATCCACAGATGCAGTCCAAAGAGGTGCAACGGAAATCTGTATGCAGGGAGGATTAAACCCACAAGCGCAGATCAACGGTAAGTCTTTACATTATTACCTCAAGCTCGTAGAAACCATCAAGCAGGAATTTCCCCAGATACATCTACACGCTTTCTCTCCCCAAGAAGTGGAATTTATCGCCAGAATTGATGGCATTGCATATGCTGATGTGATTGCGGCTTTGCGGGATGCTGGTGTAGGCTCAATGCCAGGAACAGCAGCTGAAGTCTTAGATGATCAAGTCAGGCGGGTACTGTGTCCAGAAAAGATTGACACAGCCACTTGGCTAGAAATCGTTGGTACAGCTCACAAATTAGGTTTACCCACCACTAGCACTATATTATCGGGGCATATTGAAACTTCAGAACAACAAATTGGGCATTTAGAAAAATTGCGATCGCTGCAAAAAACTGCCATTGATCACGGATATCCGGCGCGCATTACTGAGTTTATTCCATTACCATTTGTCGGACAAGAAGCACCGAAATCATTACGCCGTCGTGTCGGACGTGATCAACCAGTGTTAAATGATGCCTTATTACTCACAGCTGTGGCGCGGATTTATTTGGGAAATTACATCCCTAATCATCAACCAAGTTGGGTAAAACTGGGGCTGGCTGGTGCGACTGAAGCTTTATTGTGGGGTTGCAACGATATCGGCGGTACGCTCATGGAAGAACACATTACCACAATGGCTGGAGCCTTGGGTGGAACTTGTATGGAAGTGGAAACTCTGCAAAGTGCGATCGCATCTCTAGGAAGACCCCACCAACAACGAGATACTCTTTATCAAAGAGTCATTAGTCATTAGTCATTCATTGGGAAGTTACCCTCTTATCCCCCCTGCTCCCTGCT